>CAYXQH010000282.1:0-7632 GCA_964467425.1 uncultured Saprospiraceae bacterium | reverse complement strand
CAGATGATGGAGGTACTTTATACTTTTCTGCAAATCATCCTGATGGTTGGGGAGGGCATGATATTTACATTTCAGAAAGAACACCTGATGGATGGAGTATACCCAGACTTTTAGGAAGGACAATCAACACAGTTGGGAACGAACGTTTTCCTTTTATTGACGCTGATACTCTTTTCTTTTCTTCTGATTATCTTCCGGGAATGGGTGGCCTGGATATTTTTAGATCCTACAAAATGGATAGCAGAGCATGGAGCCCTGCCCATAATTTGAAAGCACCAGTAAACTCGGGAAGTGATGATTTTAGTTACATCATTGACCCAAGACCACAAAAAGATAAAGACATTTTAGAAGTTGGCTATTTTACCTCTACCCGCGAAAGCGGAAAAGGCGGAGACGATATCTACCAATTTACCAAAAGAGTTCCACCACCTCCTCCACCCGTAGACAC
Source organism: uncultured Saprospiraceae bacterium (assembly GCA_964467425.1). Lineage (GTDB taxonomy): Bacteria > Bacteroidota > Bacteroidia > Chitinophagales > Saprospiraceae > JAHDHW01. Next base: position 7,184 of record CAYXQH010000282.1, on the reverse strand, counting down.
CGCAGCTCCACCGCCGCCGCCTATTGTTTATAAAATGATTTTAGAAGGATTCATTTTGGAAAAAATCTATGAAGACAAAGACAATCCAAATAGTCGGGTTCTCGGAAGAAAGCCTTTGAGTGGCGCTAGTGTTCTGATAAATTTTGGAAATAAAAAAGAAACGGTCACCGTCGGTGAAGATGGTATGTTTACACTTACCTTAGAAGAAGAAACAGATTATAGGTTTGCAGCGTCGAAACCAGAATACTTGAATAATAATACTCGATTTACTTCCAAAGGTATTGGTAAAGACCCTGCGAATCCGGTCACGAGTTATACTGTAGAAATTGTTTTGGATAAGATTTTTAAAAACAAAGAAATCACACTTGATAATATCTATTATGATTATGAACGTTGGGAAATTCGGGTCGATGCGCAACCAACCTTAGATAAATTAGCTACTACATTGATTGAAAATCCTCAAATTACGATTCAGCTATCGTCACATACGGATTGTAGAGGGGGCGCAGGTTATAATGAATCGCTGTCTCAAAAAAGAGCTCAGTCTGCTGTGGATTATTTAATTTCAAAAGGTATTCCTGAAAGTCGTCTTAGTGCAAAAGGTTATGGAGAAAATGCATTGGCAATTGATTGTGGATGTACTCGTTGTTCGGAAGAAGAGCATCAGGCAAATCGTAGAACCACTTTTAAAATTTTAGAATAGAATTATCGTTTGATAACTTTTGAAAGAGGAAGGAATGCTTCATGTTTGAATCGAATAAAATACAAGCCCTTAGGCAGAGCATTCATGGAAAGTTGCCCTTGCAATGTGTTTCCATTATGAATTAAACGATTACTTTTTAATACTTGGCCTGTTACGGTAAGCAGATCAAAATCTAAATAAGATTTATCGAATCCTGAAATAGCGATTGTCAAAATATCATCAGTCGGATTTGGACTCAACTCAATTAAATACCTTCCTTCATTTTCTGCTAATCCATTTATATAACTGACATCAACGTCTGTTGAATAGGTGCAACCCAGACTATCTCTAATAATCACCGTGTATATTTCACCAGGTAATTCTTCAAAATCACTAGAATCCTGATAGGTCATTCCATTATCAATACTATACTCATATGGTGGCACACCATTAACAGCAGTAATTTCGATGGAACCATTTTCTATACCATCAGAGGCATTCGTTGCAATGTAAGAAAACTGGACTGTGCAGGTTTCAACAATAACTTCCTGCTCAACCTGACAACCATTCAAATCCTCCACAATAACAGGATAGATATTCCCAGTCAAGCCTGTAAACAGCGGGGATGGGAAAAAGTTATTTCCACCATCAATACTATATTGCAAAGGAGGAAGTCCAAATGAAGCATTAATATTTATCGATCCATCAAAGGCAGCAAATTCCGATTCTAAGCCAGTAGAAATGGTACTTTCCAAAGTACAGACGAAAGGGGTACAAAACGTTTTGGTTTCTATTGATCCAAAATCAGGCTCTGTTAAATGCGCAAAAATCTTTCCTTCACTATTCGTTATTTCGTAAAATCCCGAATTTTGAGAAGACATCCCATCTCCTTGTTCATCATATATTTTAAAAGTATAACAACCTTCTTCTAAACACCAGGCTTCATCGAAATTACTCATAGTAGAAAAATATGGTCCACCTTCATAAACAATCATCCCAAATTCATCTTCCAGCGTCCAGGTTGTCTCATATGGAAAATCATCTGTTGTCAAATTAAAGCTAATAATTTCTCCCATTGTATTCACTTCAAAAATTCGATCCAATTGATCATTGGTCATATCTTCATCCACTTCCTCATTCGGGTTAGCTGTTTGAGCCGTAATGTTATTATTTCCATCAATTAGTCCACTTAACGTCACTGTTATCGTGTCAGATTCTCCAATCTCCAGCGCACCAAACCATCCCATACTTTGCAAAGGAGCGGCATTGCACTGCCATTCAACATCTACCGTTTCTAATACTTCTGCCCCGATGTTTGTAATAACGATTCTTGCTTCTCCTGTCGTATCGCAAATAAGATTTTCAACATCAATAATCTCAGTAACCGCAGCATCATACCGAGTAAGCTTTGAAATAATGGTACGAAGTGTATCATTTAAAATATCTGAATCATTAGCCAGATCAGTATAAATTTTAAATTCATAATCTCCTACAACAGAAAGATCAGCAAAACTTTCAAAGGACAGCATCATCGTACTATCTGGATTTAACGTATCTATTACTGTTTGTTCTGCAATAAAATTATTGTCAATTATAAGCCCGACAGCAAAATTAGTTTGTGGTTTTAAACCAAAATTCTTCACTTGTACGTGGACCATTTCCGAATCGGTCAGATAAGCCGAATTGATTGGGTTATCAATTTTTATAGGACCTACATCTATAGAATCTTTTTGAATTTCAAAAGAAACAACTTTAGATCCCCAGAGGTTATCAGCTTTCATATATTCCCCGGTAAACCAAAAGGTATGACCATCGGTTTCATCAACAGACATCATAGCATGATTCCCCCATTGAAAACCGTTAAACAAGCTCATACCGGAGGCAAATTCATATTCTTCAATAGTCATCTCACCAAGAGGATCATCTTTTAGTCTTCCTGTATATGCTAAAGAAAGATGTTTTTCTTCCCCCATCATTGAATAACCAATACCTATGTTTCCTGATGCATCTATTGCAATACTTGCCATGAACCGATGATTATCATCTGTAGAAACTGTACCTTCCTGATAAATAGTCCATTGACCATTATTAGGCTTTCGAAGCTCATACCATTTCAATCCGGCAAGATCATCTCCATCAACATCCACTACATGCGTAAGAACGATAGACTCGTAGGTTCCAAAATTTCGATAATTAACCCGATGCATAAGCACCTGAATATAAGCGGATATATTACTTCCATTTTCCTGAGGCAGACAATTTAAAAACGTTCCACTACAGACATCTGAATCAAAGGGTTCTGTAAACAATTCAATAGGTCCAACAACCGTAGAATTATTAGGGTCTACCCAGTCAATAGTTATTTCCCAGATTTCTAATTTATCCTGACCTCCATCCCAGGCGTTATCGTACATCCTAAGCACTAAATGTGGGCTATATGCGCCGGGGGGACTTATTGCACCGTCCCAATCCACTGGAGTCGCAGCTTGAAAAGCTTCATTAAGAGGAATAGCATATTTTGGAATTCCCAATCGCTGGACTGAAGCAACAGGGTCGCCATTCAACATGGCTTCTCGATCTAAAGCATATACTGGAATATTAGGTTCTGCACTCCCCTCTCTCGTAGTAATATAGTAAGCATCTGGCCAAATACCATACTTCGGATAATCCGGATAATTAGGTGTTTCAAATTCATAGACATACCAATTGCCAAATGGATCATCGGTTTGAGAAACCGCTGTCAAAAGAATGGGCTCAATACCTGCTGCGATTTCTGTAAACAACCATCGCTCGGCTTCTTGATCCCAAAGTATAATTGGTTTTCCTCCTCCTGTTCTACCAAAGGGTCCCCATAAGTTATTCAAACTCGCTGGTCCAAATAAAAGATCACCTGCTTTATCATGAATTTTAAAAATAGAACCTGCTCCACTATTCGTCACCTGAATATAATGTTGGGGGCTAATATCTCCATTCGGATTTGGAACTACCGCTCCTGTTGCTTCAACAACATCTATCCCTTCAAAATTTAAAATTGGAGGTAATGAAGCCGAACTATTACTTGAAAAGGTATTTTGAAAAGCAGATTTATTTATTGAAGGGATCGACAAACTTAAACTTGCATCCTGGGGATATAATTTCGCCGAACCGAGCAAGGTGGCGCCACCAGCTACAGTTTCCTGACTTAGGACCGCTTGTGAAAAGACAGAAGAGGTACATAGCAGAAAAGCCAATAAGAGCAGCAGATAAGCAGTTGGTGTTTTCATTAAATAAGATTACGACACCCTAAAATAATAAAAACTCTTGAAAATAATTGAGCTAACTGTCAATTCAAGATATTAATTGTCAAAACGAACGCATTATAAAACCTAAAAAGCGCAGACCTTCTTTGAAGAATCTGCGCTTTTTTCAGTTAAAACAGGCTAATTTATTACAATTTAGCCTACAACTATATTAATCATTCGTTTTGGAACGACAATGACTTTTCGGATTGTTTTTCCATCTGTCCATTTCTGAATCTCTTCTAATGCTAATGCTGCGGTTTCTAATTCTTCTTTACTTGCAGAAGAGGAAAACTCTGCTAAAGCTCGCTTTTTTCCATTTATACTAACAGGATAAGCAATTGAATCTTCGACTAAGTATTGCTCATCAACTTTTGGATAATCCGAATCCTGAACCGTACGTGTGGAATCCATTCCGCCTAATCGGAACCATAATTCATCTGCAATATGCGGAGCAAAAGGTCCGATTAATCGTACCAAAGGTTCCAACACTTTTGCTTTATTACAACTCAATTTTCGTAAATCATTCGTAGCCACCATAAATGCACTTACACAGGTATTAAAAGAAAACCGTTCAATATCATCCGTGACTTTTTTAATCGCCGTATGCAAAATTTTCATTTCTTCTTTCGTAGGCTCCTCCTCACTTAATTCAAAAGCACCTTCTTTATTGAAAAACATGCCCCAGAATTTTCTCAAAAAATTAGCGACTCCATTGATGCCTTTAGTATCCCAAGGTTTAGATTGTTCTATAGGCCCTAAAAACATTTCATACATTCTAAAACAATCAGAGCCATATCGTTCCACCACATCATCGGGATTGATGACATTGTATTTTGACTTAGACATTTTCCCTACTTCCGAATGGGTATACATATGCGCATCTTGTGCTTCACCAGTCGAATTAAATTTGCCTTTATGGAACGTTCCATTTCCACATTCAAAAATAGCATCTTTATATTCTGGTCGCCAGTCTATAAATTTCTTAATACTGTCTATATTCAAATAAGAATTTTCTGAACCATACTCATTGACAAAATCCACATAAATTGGGATTCGGGCATAATCCCGACCATCTGCCATTCGAGTACATATAAAATGAGGAACGCCGTCTTTCTTTTCTTTTAAAAGATAAACAAACTCTATTACGCCTTGGATCATTCCCTGGTTGATCAATTTTTTAAAAGGTTCAACTGTCGGAACTAAGCCTTTGTCATGTAAAAACTTATGCCAAAACCGGGAATACATTAAATGTCCAACCGCATGCTCCGTACCACCGACATACAAATCGACCTCCCGCCAATAGTTAATCGCATTCTGACTAGCGAATTCCGTTTCATTTTCTGCATCCATGTATCTTAAAAAATACCAGGATGAACCTGCAAAACCAGGCATCGTATCTGTTTCTCTGGTAAAGCCTTTTTCAGCATTGACCCAGTCTTGGTTACGAGCTAAAGGGGACTTTCCACCTGATGCAGGTTTGAAATCCTCTAAGTCTGGTAATTCCAAAGGCAATTCATCTAAATCAATTGCATGTGCCACACCTTCTTCATCATACTTTATTGGAAAAGGTTCTCCCCAATATCTTTGTCGGCTGTAGTTGGCATCTCTCAACTTATAATTAACTTTTCGCGCACCTAACTCCTCTCGTTCAATTTTTGTCAACATCTCTTTAATTGCAGCAGGAACTTCCATCCCATCTAAAAAATCGGAGTTGATCATGACACCTAATTTATCATGTTTTCCTGCTCCTGGATAATTTGTTTTATCAATAACATCGATAATTGGAATATCAAATTTTGTTGCAAAAGCATGATCTCGTTCATCATCGCTTGGAACTGCCATGATAGCTCCTGTTCCATAATCCATTAAAACATATTCTCCGATATAAATTGGAATATTCGTTTTGGTAAACGGATTGATAGCATGAGCTCCAATAAAAACACCTGTTACTTCTTTTACTTCCGACATTCGTTCTCGCTCGGATCTGGAATTCACATAATTTTTATACTCATCGACTGCTGCTTTTTGTTCACTAGATGTCAATTCTTTTACCAATGGATGTTCTGGTGCTAACACCATAAAGGTTGCACCAAAAATTGTATCTGGACGCGTAGTAAATATTTCGATTTTCTCTTCGCTATTGCTAATATCAAAAAACATCTGAGCTCCTTCAGAACGACCGATCCAGTTTCGTTGCATTGCCTTCAAAGCATCTGACCACTCTACCCGTTCCAAATCATTCAATAAACGCTCGGCATAAGCGGTGATTCGTAAAGACCATTGCAACATAGCTCGTCGTTCTACAGGATGTCCTCCTCGTTCGGAGACGCCGTCTTTTACTTCATCATTTGCTAAGACCGTCCCTAATGCTTCGCACCAATTTACATAGCTTGTTTTGCGATAGGCAATACGATAATTCATTAACACATCATCTTGTTCTTTCGCTGTCATTGCATTCCAGTCTTCAGCTTCGAAAAAAGTTTCCTGACTTGTTGCTGCCTCTATTCTTGCATTTCCTTCATGGCTGAATCGTTGTTTTAAATCTGAAATCGGTAAAGCCTTTTGTGCTTCATTATCATAGTAATGTTCAAACAATTGAATAAAAATCCATTGCGTCCATTTATAATAGGCTGGGCTACTCGTGGTTACTTGTCGATCCCAATCAAAACTGAAACCTAAATTATCTAATTGCGCACGATAACGTTGTATATTTTCGTCTGTAGAAACAGCTGGATGAACCCCCGTTTGAATCGCATATTGTTCTGCTGGTAAACCAAAAGCATCATAGCCCATTGGGTGTAGAACATTAAAGCCATTCATTCTTTTATATCTGGAAAAAATATCTGAAGCGATATAGCCGAGCGGATGCCCAACATGTAATCCTGCACCTGAGGGATATGGAAACATATCCAAAACATAAAACTTTGGTTTCTCACTTTGCCCAGGCTGAGGGTTATTCACTTTGTAAACCTCATTTTCAGCCCAATAGGCTTTCCATTTATTCTCTATTTCTCTCGGCTTATAATCCATATTTGCTATTATTTTAGGTTAAAACCTTTGTTTTGAAACGAAAGTTCCATTCTAAAGATTCAAGCTGCGAAAATATGCAAAATGTTGGAAAATAAGCGTGTTTTGATCTTCCTTATTCAAATGGTAATTATTGAAATAAAATAAGCTTCACGTACCAGTTCCTCCCAGAAGATCGTTTTTATCAGTTTCAT
>CAYXQH010000281.1:0-7652 GCA_964467425.1 uncultured Saprospiraceae bacterium | reverse complement strand
GATTTTCAAAAAGGCTATGAAAGTTATGTTCAGGATCGAAATGAAATTACGCCTTTCTTTGTTCGACTAAATACCGAAATTGATTATTCGCTTTTCAATACCATTCCACATCATAATATCATCGCTGGTAAAGACGGAGAATTTTACACAAAGACAGATTGCGAAGCTTATGTCGGTTTAGATTTTAAAGGGAAAAACTGGATCGAAGACAAGGTTAGAAAATTGAAATTCATTATTGAGCATTATAAAAAACAAGGGATTGACTTTGCCATTCTCCTCCCTGCTGGAAAGCCAGGATTGCTTCCGGAAAAAATGCCAGATTTTTATCAAAACTATCCGATTGATTCTACCAATCGCCAGGTCTTTTTAAGTGTTTTAAAAGAACAAAATATCCCGCATCTGGATTTCGATTTTCTGCATGAGATCAAGAAAGATAGTCCGAAGGATTTATTTGGACAAGCGAGTTTGCATTGGAGTCGCTTTGCTTATTCAACCACAGCAGATAGTCTTTATAATTTTTTGAACAGGCACTATGACATCCGACTTCCAAAAATTCAACGATTAGATGATCCCGAATCCAAGACTCAATTTTCGCAAACCGATACCGAATTGATAAACGGCGCTAACTTCCTGGAAAAACCAAATCTCAGACCGCTCCCCTATCCTGATTTAAATTTTGTTACAGACACCACTTTTGAAAAGCCCAGAGTATTGAGTGTTGGAGATAGTTATTATTTGTCGTTTTATAAAAATGGAATTCATGATGGGTTCTTCACTTCTAATTCCAAATTCCTCTATTATAATCATGAAGTGTATCCGGAAGCAACTAATAATGGTGCAAAAGTTTTTGCTCATGATCTTGACATCCTTTCTGAGATTGAAAGAACCAGACTAGTGATACTAACCGTCTACGAAACCAATCTTAATCGATTTGGTTTCAATTTTATTGAAAAGGTATATGAGCTTATCGAGGAAGAATAAATTGCTCTAAATGCGTATTTAAAAAAGATTTTCGGCATTAGGTTTTCGGGGCAACCGAACTACTAATACCGAAAACCGATTTTTATTCTTCTAAAATCACATCTCGATAAAGAATTGGGTTTGGATATTCTTTTTTGAAGACATGCTTGATGACATCAAATGCGGTGACCACTCCTTTTAATTCATTTCGGAGATTGACAACTGGCAGAGTTTTGAAACGGCGATCGATAAATAATTCTGCAGCTGTACCAACCTTGTCTTTTGGAGCAATTTTCAAGACATTGGTATTCATAACATCTCTTACTTTTCGATATTCGCTATCGGGAGATTCTCGCAGATTTCTCCATAAATCATAAGAGGTTACCAGACCTACCAACTTGCCGTTTTCAACGACTGGCAATTGTTGGAGTTTTTTAGATACCATCATGTTTGATACATCTTTTACAACATCGTCAGGACTAACGATAATGGGATCCTTGGTCATTATTCTTCTTACTTGTTCGTTTAACATTGGCGATTAGTTTTAAAAGTGAACAATTAATAATGCTGTGTGGATCAAGCTCTTCGTTTCAAGAGCTATTGTTTGTGCAGTTTGTCTTTTTTAAATATACAATTTTTTTTACATAAAAGGAAATGGCTCTTCTAACAGCGCATTAAAAAGTAGTAAAGTGATAAGGCTCTATAATTTTTTTCAGGATTGTTTGGAAATTGCTTATTTTAGCCGAATACCTAAACTTCATGTCAAAACCACTACAAACTCAAATATTAGAAGACATCCTCAGTCGATTTCCAAAAAGAGCTGCTGCTGTAGAAGCTTTAGCTACTTTGTTTGGTGTACAAAAAGATGCAGTGTACAGAAGATTACGAGGAGACACACTTCTAACTCCAGATGAAATATCACTACTTGCAAAAACGTACAATTTATCTTTAGACAAAATGGTTTCTGAAGATTCAAGTATGGTTTCTTTTAGTTTTTCTCCTTTCGTAAGTACCATTACTAGTGTTGGTCAATATCTTCAAAACATATCAGATGATTTAACTCAAGTACTAAAATTACCTGATGTTCATGTTTATTATGTCTCGTTTGAAATTCCATTTTTTTATTACGCTTTTTTCCCAGAACTCATTAGTTTCAAACTTTATATTTGGGGGAAAACAATTTGGGATTTTGACTACTTAAAAGATCGACCTTTTGACTTTGATGTATTTTCCTATCCGGATGAAAAAATTATTGATGAAGTTTTAAAATCTTTTTTATCGCTCAACACTACAGAAATATGGAGTGTCAACATTCTTGACAATACACTAAATCAAATTGAATACTTTGTTAATACCGGGGGATTCAAAAACCCGGAGGATGCTTATGTCCTTTGTGACAAATTAAAAGAATTGGTCGAACAATGGAGAAAGATGGCAGAGCATGGAAAAAAATTCCCGCTTGGCAACTACGATGAAGGTGTAGCAAAAGGAGATTTTCATCTTTATGAGCAAGAGCTTTTGATTACCAGCAATTTGATTCTCGTTTCTTCTCCTTTGACAAAACTTATATACCCGATCATTAGTAATCCTAATTATCTGCGAAGTAATGATAAAAAAATGTGTGACTTTCAAGAAGAATGGTTTAAAAGAGCAATCAGTAAATCTATTTTTATTAGCACACAAAATGAAAAAAGTCGCGCTTCCTTTTTCAATACTTTAATTAAAAAGATCAATGGAACCCGCCGAAGAATCGAAACTGCTTTGGATGAATTTTAAAAGCAACTAAACTTAGTCTGGCTTGGGTTATTCTTTATCATGAAAAAATCCGTATCAATAATTGGAGGAGGAACGGCAGGATTATTTGTAGCTGCTTTTTTAGATGCTGATCTATTTGATATTACTATTTTTGAAAAAAAGGCCAGCCTTGGTCGTAAGTTTTTAGTGGCAGGAGATGGTGGATTTAATCTTACGCATGCTGAAGACATCACTGATTTCACCCAACGTTATACGCCTCCCGGCTTCTTAAAAAATGCTTTACATCAGTTTACCAATGAGGATCTAAGAAAATGGTTGTCCTCCATAGACATCCCCACCTTTATAGGAAGCAGCAAAAGAGTATTCCCTGAAAAAGGAATTAAACCGATAACTGTTTTAAAATCTATTGAATCCTTTTTAGTAAAAAACAAAATAACTTTTCAATTCAATTCAACATTTACAGGCTGGAACGAAAAGGACCAATTAATCTTCAACTCAACAGAACAGATTCAATCCGACTTTATTATTTTCGCTATGGGTGGCGCCAGTTGGAAGGTTACTGGCTCAGATGGCAAATGGCTAGATTTGTTTTCTAACAATGGAATTAAAACAAAGCCTTTTCAAGCTCAAAATTGTGCTTTCCATATTGATTGGTCAAAAGAGTTCTTGGATAAAAATGAAGGAACTCCTCTTAAAAACATTTCCATCTCTATCGAGGACCAGCATCAAAAAGGAGAAGTCGTCATTACTAAATTTGGAATAGAAGGCAATGCGATTTATGCTTTAAGCCCAAAGATTCAAGACCAATTAGCACTTAAAAAAGAGGCTACTGTTTTCGTTGATTTCAAACCTACCTTATCTGCTACTGTACTTTTAAAAAAATTGAAGCATTCATCATTAAAAACTACACAAACATTAAAACAGACTTTCAAACTAGGTACTGCCACAGTTGACTTAATTAAAAACAGCCTGTCAAAAGAAGAATTCCTGGACGATTCTTTTTTAATAAAAACAATAAAAAAATTCCCGCTAAAGATTGCCAATTCAGCACCAATAAACGAAGCTATATCTACCTCCGGTGGCATTCACCTCGATGCTATTGATGAGCATTTTGAATTCATTCGTCTGAAAAACAATTTTTGTATTGGAGAGATGTTAGATTGGAATGCGCCAACAGGCGGCTATCTGATTCAAGGCTGCGCGAGTATGGGGGTGTATCTGGCGAAGCTGCTTAACAAGAGAGTCAAAAAGGGCTAAAGAGAATTAAGACTTTTGAAACTTATTCCTCCAGCTTTTCAATATCATTTAGTAATCGTTCAAAACCCAATGCCTTCTTTACCTCCTGATAAGCAGGACCAGACTCATCCTTTCCCAAAAGTAAATTCGCACCGATCAAACCATAGGTCATTGCTCCTTTGCCACCGACGCCTGACATTCCACCCAGCACGACAAAGTCAGGATTCTTTTTACCATGCTCATCTGGAATATTGGTCACATATGGCACCTCGGTTTGCGTCAGTGAATACACACAAGAATAACTATGATCCAAATACAAATCGGTTGAATCTAATGGCAAACCCAGCATTTTAAAATAAGACATTGTTCCGTTATGGCACCAATCTATTTCTTCCTGACTCAATTCCTTCTTCCAAACTTCATCCAGATTTTCAATTTCAGATCGTTGAAAATGACCACCAATTTTAATGACAGGAACACCATCTTTATCTATGTATTCAATCATCGCAAAAAAACTTCCATCGCGTGTACCTTTTGAGCTATTGATCACTGGATAAAACTCCGCAAGCTTTCGCTTTTGATTTTTTGTGTATTGATCGTAGGTTTCTTTTTTTATTTTTAAAAAGGCTAAATATACCCGCTGTGGGTTGATCAGTTTCTCGAAGTAAGGTGCTTGAATTTTTAATAATTGCCCAGTATATGGTCCAGCGGCAGAAACAAGCTTGCGAGTTTTCAACGTCTTCTTTTTTCCGGTTTTAGTATTGGTAATTTCAACGGTATAAAAGTTTCCTTTTTTTGAAATCCCATTTACCTCTTCATTATACCAAACTGTATTTCCTTTTAATCGAACGGCTTCATGCAAATATTGAATAAGCTGCCTTGGGTTGATCGTTCCCGAATGCTCCATATATTCTCTTTGCATCAAAACACTATCTGGAAGATTCACATCAAATTCTTTTTTCCCTTCAACAGGATTCGTGGCAATTCTTGAAGTTACTTTTTGTCGAACTAAGGAAGCTTGAAGCTTATCTAAAATCTTGACCCGCCCGACATAGGTTACCGGCGAGGTGGTATATATAGATTCTATTTTATAATCATCCGACGCTGTTGAATTTAAATACCGAATCAATTCTTCAACTTCCTTTACCGAACGATTATGCAAGAAAGACCAAATATCATTATTGCGATTATTACTTCGTGCAATCCTTGCTTCGCCCTGACTCGATCCAGAATTATATTCCACGCCTTGCTTTTCAATCAATAATACCGACTCCCCATAATTCGATAAATGCCAAGCTGTAGAACTCCCCATCAAGCCACCACCTATAACAATAACTTCATGTATTTTTTCTTCTTGACAGGATAGGCTCAGGGTAAGCAGGAATAAAAAGAAGAATATCTTTTTCATAGAAAGGTGTATTTAAATGAATTAGGATTCATACTCAAAAGGCATCCCAAAATATTTTTCCAAAGCCTTGCAAAACATTTCTTTAGAATCAATTTCCGATTCCTCGACGCTTCCGCTTTCTTCAATTTTCAACTTGGTATTGGTCAATGTAACTCGTCCCTTCTTTGTTGGAATGGTAATAATCCATCGTTTTGTAAAGTTGGAATCCTTCGATGTTTGTTGATAATGACACATGTCTTCAAAATCAGAAAGCACGCGTTCATCAAATGAAAAAAGATAACCTATTTTCCATGCTGCGTCGCCTCGCTTCGTTTCTACCGCAAAGTAATCTGTATCGTATTTTGTCACTTTATAAAGCCCTCTACCATCTTCCTGCAGCGTATCCAATTCAAATTTTAAAGGTTGAAAAGAAAAGCGTCCAAAAGCAACATCCACCAACCACTGCTCATCGCCAAGCGTTACTATATTTGCCATGTGATCAAACTCCGGCCCGTAGCTCCCATCATCTCGCTGAACCTTTGCAGAAATCATTCGAACTTTAAATCCTATCTCTTTTAATAAATAATGAAACAAGCCATTGATCTCATAGCAAAAGCCACCTCGATTTTTTAAAACAGCCTTTTCATAAAGCGTTTTATAATCTAGTATGATTTTCTTACCGAGTGGAATATTTAAATTTTCGAAAGGAATATGTAATAGATGCTGTTGCTGGAGATAAAACAATTGTTCCAGATTGGTTTCCGGAATTTCTTTTATCCCAATACGACTTAAGTATTTTTCTACATCCATGACTGAATATGCTAAATTGCTTTGCACTTAGTAGTTATTTAAATTTTCAGTTCTTGGCAAGATTACTATTTAAAATAAATAAAAACAGCAAATATAAAAGAGCTTGCAATCTTATAAAACTCAAAACAACAAGTCGATTCGGCCTTTTTCATTTTAGAAAATTGGAATCTAAAATACGTTAAAAACGAAATACTGTTTGAGTTCCGTTTTTTACGGAACGAGTTTATTTAGTTTAGTATTTTCGATTTCAATTTTCGCTAAGAAATGAAAACAGCCTAGAACTTTCTTTGCTTCTTTCTTTGTCATTGAAACAAAGAAAGAAGAGAACAAAACAAAATCATTATCATACTAAAGCCCCATCCTTCACCGCTTCCACGACTTCTGGATTAAGCAGCGTAGAAACATCTCCCAGGTTAGACGTATCGCCTGATGCAATCTTCCGAAGGATACGTCGCATGATTTTTCCAGATCGGGTTTTTGGTAATCCCGGAACAATTTGAATTTTATCAGGTTTTGCAATAGGACCAATTTCTTTAGTAACTACTGCAAGGACTTCTTTTCTAAAATCATCTGCTTCACCAATTCCATCAGCAACAATTACATAAGCATAAATCCCCTGTCCTTTAATATCATGTGGATAACCAACGACAGCAGATTCAATGACTTTTGGATGTTCATTGATGGCGTTTTCCACCTCTGCAGTTCCCATTCTATGACCGGAAACATTGATCACATCATCGACCCGACCAATGATTCGGTACAAACCATTTTCATCTCGCCGTGCTCCATCACCCGTAAAATACATATTGTCAAAAGCGGAGAAATAAACTTGTCGGCATCGTTCATGGTCCCCCCAGGTGGTACGGATCATAGAAGGCCAGGGAAATTTTATACAAAGCAAACCTTCCACACTATTTCCTTCGATTTCATTTCCATCTGCATCCACCAGACAAGGCTGAATACCCGGCAATGGTAAAGTCGCAAAGGTTGGCTTTTGTGGTGTAACTCCCGCAAGCGAAGTGATCATCATCCCGCCTGTTTCTGTTTGCCACCAGGTATCGACGATTGGGCATTGCCCTTTTCCAATTTTTTTATCATACCAATTCCAAGCTTCTTCATTGATCGGTTCTCCTACTGTTCCAAGCACTTTTATAGAGCTCAGATCATTCTGCTCTGCAAAGTGATCACCTTTCGCCATCAAAGCACGAATAGCTGTTGGTGCGGTATAAAACTGGTTTACTTTATGTTTTTCACAAACTTCCCAAAATCGTCCAGCATCCGGATACGTTGGTACGCCTTCAAACATCATCGTTGTACCACCCGCGAGTAATGGTCCATATACAATGTAAGAATGACCCGTTATCCAACCAATATCTGCCGTACACCAATAAACATCTCCATCTTTATATTGAAAAACATTTTTAAAAGAAAAACAAGTGTAGACCATGTAGCCACCACAGGTATGAACAACCCCTTTTGGTTTTCCAGTAGAACCGGAGGTGTA
>CAYXQH010000280.1:0-7684 GCA_964467425.1 uncultured Saprospiraceae bacterium | reverse complement strand
ATCAAAAAGAAAACCTGGCTTATTCTCATATTAATTATGCCACCGCTCTATCGAAAGAGGTTCAGGGCGCCGCTAATCAGAAAAAACTATTGGATGAAATGCTGCAACATTTTAAAGTAGCAGAAACAATCCTTCAGGAAGTTCCTCAAAATTTCCTTGTTGAAAATGCGCTAGTTCAAATTGAGCAATATATTAATTGGGTGGAGGATTATTAAAACTTTTGTCTTACTTCCTTCTTTGTAGAAAAAAATTAATTCACCACGGAAAAAAAGAGGAAACCAGTCCGTACCGGTCTAACGACTCTCCTATGAGTCTGATCGATTATAGGAGTCATCAGTCCGATAGTCGTGTTAGACTCATTGGAGAACGGGCGGGCGCAGAGGCGCTAATCGCAATGAATATTTTTGCTCTGTGTCATCTCATTATCTCCGTGGTGAATTAATCAGCTATAAAAATTATTTGCCACTCGCTTTATCCCATCTTTCATTCTTAAAACATTAAAATTCATGAGATAACCTAAGGAAAAGTCATTTAATTTCAAGTAAGTCAAAATCTGGGCTAGGTCTATAGGGTTAAAGTTTTCAACAGCCTTAAGTTCCAATACAATTTTGTGTTCCACTAATAAATCGATTCGATAGCCGCAGTCTAATTTAACTTCTTGGTAAATTAATGGAAGTGGACTTTGTCTTTCTACAAAAAGGCCAGCCTTCTTTAACTCATATTCTAGGCATGCTTCATAACTCGATTCTAAAAGACCTGGACCAAGGTTTCTGTGAACTTCAATAGCGCAACCAATTATTTTGGTGCCTAAAGCATTAAGATTGTTTTTCATCTTTTTATTGTTTTTGCTATGTGTGTTTATAAATTTATTGTTGAAAATAGGAGATGATGCAGAGTTGAATATTTACTAAAGACACTTCTGCGGTAAAAAAATTAACCTTTCAATATCGTATGCCCAATACTGCAATTGGTACATTTCTTTTTATCGCAATAAAACTTCTTTAAGTGTAGTAATGCCTGGCTTTGGTATGCTGAAGTAGGTTGCATTCCGAGTTCTTTCCATTGCGCGATAATCTTATTTTTTTCTGGATGGAGTTCCTCTAAAAGGGTCAGTGCTTTCTCTGTGATTCCTTCGTTTGCTTTTGATTTTCCATAAAGGAATAAAAAAGGAACGATGGTGTTGATAATCAAAAGATGAATACTGTTCTTTCCAAAAGTTTTTTTACGTTTTACGGATGCTTTGTCAAAGACATAATGATCTTGCCAATAGTTCGAGATTTTAACTTCAAACATATTTTCTATTTCTCGGACATTATTTGCGGCAAGGACTTTACTGAATAAATGTGATGATTGAAAAATCAAGGTAGCGAATTGAGCAATTCGAATGCTGGGAAAGTTTGCAGGTCGCATGCGCATAAACTTCCAGGCTTCTTGTTGAATCGAATGGAGTTGATGTTTCTTTTTAAGAAAAAGATATTCCTTTTGTAAACGCTGAGGATAGATGTCTTTAAAATCTTTATCCAATAATCCTGCTTGTCCAAACAATAATGCTTCCAGTTGGAAAAGGCTGGTTTTGTACTTCGCTAGTGTTTTTATAGGAAGCGAACGCGCTAATTGCTCAAAAGGTTGAGTATTGACTTTTACGCCAAAACCTCTAGCGAGTGTCTGATAAAATGTTTCTTCCCAGTCATTTTTGTTTAAGCCGAGGGATCGACTAATGTCCGTGGTTTTAGTTTCGAGTCGTTCAACAAGAATTCTGTCCAGCCAAAGGTTTTTTGTAATCTCTGGGATAGTGTATAGAACCTTTTGACAAGGAATCCAATCTGCATTTTTTTGAAGCCTTAAATAGGTAGAAGAAATCTTTGGAGGAATTCGCTTTTTGATTTCCAGACAGGGGATTCGTGCGCCGCATTTTCTGAAAACGGGTTTGTCTTCTTCAAAGACGACGTGTAATATCACATTATTATAAGCCTTGTCTTCATGATGTTGGTGTGCATACCATTCTGAAGATTGAACATGAATTTCAATATTTCCAGCCCATAAAATATTTCCGATTCGAATTCTGGCATTTGAAAAGTCTGGCCCAGCATCCTGATTATGATCGCCGACCATTTGAATGCTTAAGGATTCACCTGAAGTAGTTTGGAGGACGGTCTGATCGAATTTTCGCATTCGCCAAAGGTAGTGTAAGAAGTCTTCTTTCATTGGTGAAATGTATTTTTTTAGTATTAGTCAAAGGTTAATTCTTCGACCCTTACTAAGAAGACTCCGGCGAACAGGAAATTCCATAAAAATTTACCGCCTTTTTTTAATTTTTCTTTTGGGCGAGGTTTGCCCAGGAAAGGTTATTGTTCTTTTTTATCGTCTTTCTTTTCGTCCTTTTCGATCATCTTTTTCATTAGATAAATAAAACCACCAACGATAATTGCAGCTTCGACCGGGCTGGCTTCACCTGTTGATCGTCGGATTTCATCCATGCTAAATCGAACAGGCATTTCAAACCTGACAGGAACCGGACGATTCGCCTGTATTCCAGGAAACCACTTTGGCATAAGTTGAACAACTCGCAAAGCTTCTTCGCCACAGCCACCTCCAATATCTGAAACAATTTCCGGCTCGGTGACACGACCATCTTTTTCAACAATAAAACGAATCATAACAAGACCTTCTAGTCCAGCACGTTCTGCTTCTTTTGGATAAACTAAATGCTCCAACATAAATGATTTTACTGCTTCATCGCAGCACTGTTGATAGCGTTTGTTTTCGGTACAAGAAATAAGGCAGGGCATTCGGTCTACAGTGGTGTAAACCTTGTCTTTTCGAATATCCACCTGACCAAAAAGCAAAGTAGAACTAAAACAAAAGGAAAGAAGAAATAAATATCGAAACATGAACTTTTGACGAGAAAAGGAATCCTCGAGTCACGGAGCTTAACAATACTTTAGTATTCCTTAAGCTAATATATCTTTAACCACTTTGCCATGTACATCGGTCAGCCGGAATCTGCGACCTTGAAATTTATAGGTGAGCCGTTCGTGGTCTATACCGAGTAAATGCATGAGTGTCGCTTGAAAATCATGGACATGGACGGGGTCTTTTATGACATTATATCCAAAATCATCCGTCTCTCCATAAGTAAATCCTTTTTTCACACCTGCGCCTGCCATATAAATGGTAAAGGAGGATGGATGATGATCTCTTCCATAATTATCAACAGTTAATTTTCCTTGAGAATAATTGGTTCGCCCAAATTCGCCACCCCAGATAACTAAGGTATCTTCGAGTAGCCCTCTTTGTTTTAAATCTGTTATCAAAGCTGCGGATGCTTGATCGGTTTGTTTACATTTTAGTCGTATGTTCTTTGGAAGGTTTCCATGAAAATCCCATCCCTGGTCATAAAGCTGAACAAATTTAACACCGCGTTCAATCAATCGTCGTGCTAATAAACAATTAGCAGCAAAAGAACCAGGGTTAGTACTTGGTTTTTTTCCATACATATCATAAATATAATCTGGTTCACCAGAAATATCCATGACTTCAGGTACAGAGGTTTGCATCCGGAATGCCATTTCATATTGTGCAATTCGGGCCTTGATTTCCGGGTCTTCTGTTTCCTGGTATTGGAGCTCTTGAAGTTGGTTGAGATAATCTAATTGAGTTCGCCGTCCTTCAGGAGAAACACCAGGAGGATTAGAAAGATATAAAACCGGATTTTTTCCTGACCTAAATTGAACGCCTTGATGTTCGGAAGGTAGAAAGCCATTTCCCCACAATCTCGAATACAGCGGTTGTCCTTGCGTTTTCTTTGTTACCAGAACGACAAAAGACGGCAGGTTTTCATTATCGCTTCCTAAGCCATAACTCAGCCAGGAGCCTATGGACGGTCTACCCGGTAGTTGCGAACCGGTTTGCATAAAAGTGATTGCTGGATCATGATTTATCGCTTCAGTATGCATAGATTTTATAAAGCATAATTCATCAACGATCTTTGATGTGTGTGGTAAAAGTTCACTCATCCATGCTCCGCTTTGTCCTTCTTGTTTAAAATTGAAAACACTACCTGCTAATGGAAAAGATGCCTGCCCTGCAGTCATACCTGTCAAGCGTTGTCCCTTTCGAATACTTTCAGGAAGTTCTTTGCCATTCATTTTATTGAGCAATGGTTTATAATCAAAAAGATCTAGCTGAGAAGGAGCGCCACTCAAATGAATGTAAATAACACGTTTAGCTTTTGCAGGAAAATGCGGCTTTCCCAAAACACCACCAAAAGGCTGTGGCATAAAAGGCTTGGTGGCAGCTTGTAAAGGATTCATGATGGAAGCTAGCGATACAGCACCTAAACCAAGGCTGGTTTTGGAAAGAAAATCTCTTCGTGAAAATTTTTTATGTTGATTATTGCAAAGCATGGATTTAGTGATTATCGTTTCATATAGGCATCATCAAAATTAAGTAGTGTGCTGGTAACAGAAGTTAGCGCAGCGGTCGTCACCTTATCTAAAGAAGAATCAAGTTGATAAGCTCCGACTTTTAATAAGTCGTCAACTGCTTTTTTATCTTGTGAGAAACGTGTTTTCTCTTTTTGATATAAATCTTTTAAAAGTTGTTTTTCTTTCGAACCAGGCTTTCTGCTTGTTGCTAATCGGAAAGCAAAAGTAATTTGTTCATCAATGGTGTCGCCTCCTTCTTTTTGTATACGTTCTGCAAAAACTTTTGAAGCTTCGACAAATTGTGGGTCATTTAAAAGGACTAAAGCTTGTAGTGGAGTATTGGTGATTTCTCGCTTGATGGTGCATATATCTCGATTTGGAGCATCGAAGGTTGTCATGCTTGGCGGAGGTGAAGTCCGTCGAATAAAGGTATATAAGCTTCGTCGATATAGTTTATCTCCTTCATCTGCTTTATAGTGTAAAAGTTTATGCGAAAAATTCCCTAAGTCATACCAAAGACCATCGGGTTGATACGGCTTTACGCTTTCTCCTCCAATTTTAGAAACTAACAGACCCGATGTTGCCAAGGCATTATCTCGAATCATTTCAGCAGAAATTCGATAGCTTGGTCCATGACTCAAATAATCATTTTGTGGGTCACGTTCCATTTTATCTTTGCTTATGCTAGAAGACTGTTTGTAAGTAGCGGAAGTGACTATCTTTTTACAAAGCGCTTTTAAATCCCAATTATTGTTTTTAAAATCCACAGCCAACCAATCTAATAACTCTGGGTGAACGGGAAGGCTACCCTGGCTTCCAAAATCCTGAGGCGTTTTTACTAAACCGTTCCCAAAAAATAATTGCCAGTATCGGTTGACGGCCACTCTTGCAGTAAGCGGATGGTCTTCGCTAAAAAGCCATTCCGATAAACCTTTCCTGTTTTTCGGAAGGTCATCTGGGAAGGTTAATATTTTTGAAGGGGTCGCTGCTTTAACTTCATAAGCAGGGGTATCATACTGACCACGATTCAAAACAAAAGCAGGACGAGGTGTATTCATTTCTTCCATGACCATTATTTCGGGGACCGTGTCCAGTAAGGAAAGTTTCTGTTCTCGAAGCTCTTTTAGCTCTGCTAAGATTTTCTGATAAGGCTTGGATTGCTTTATCCGATGCTCTTTTTCTAATTGTTTGCTTGTTTCTATTTTAAGAATACTGGCTACTTCATATTCGGAAAGTTCTTTTTTAAAAATATTGACTTCGTCGACTTTGCCTTTAAAAATACCATTCTCGCCAGTAAATTGTCTACCACTTCTTCCAAGTCGAATGGGACGTTGGTCTCGTTCGTGATTTCCAGCTTTTACAGGGTGAATATTTTTATACAACTTATTGTAAGAGATTTCTAACACTTCTTTTTTACCGTTTATAAAAATATTGAGCCCTTCCGCATCTCCACTTCCGTCATAGGTAAAAGCAACATGGGTCCAGGTGTCTATAGTGATTTCAGTCTGACTTGCTCGTGCATGGATGTAATTATGCGGAAGCGAATGAATAAGCCGTGCATTCAATTTATTTTCACCATCTAAATAAAAATCCCAGCCTCGCCAGAAATTATTTTTATCTCCTGCAGTACCAATAAAAACCTGTGTTTTTGCAGAATCCTTTTTAATTGTATTAATCCATAAAGCAGCAGAATAGGGTTCAGTCATTTCAAAAATTCCAGCTTCTTTGATATAAAAAGCATCATACTCATTATCAAATTGAAGCACCTTTCCTCCTCTATCTTCTATCATTTCGACACTCTCTGACACAAAACCTGTCTTGGTATTGTCTACAAAAGCGCCTTCTACCTCCCAGCCAAAAATAGATTTATCTTTTCCTGGTTGCAGAGTATTAAACTCAAAAGAAGCGATTGGTTTGCTTATTTTTAAATTATTGATAAACTCCGCTGTCGCATTGATCTGTTCCTTTGTTGCTATTAAGGCTTCTTCTTTTTCCTTGATCTGTTTTTGAAGTTCAGCCAGTTTTCTATCTGTCTCTTCATTGGTTAATAAAAGCATCGGGCCATAATTGCCATCATCACCTGTCATTCCCAATTCTTTTACATTATTAAAAAAGGCAGTCATTTGAAAATATTCTTCCTGAGAAATCGGATCAAATTTATGATCGTGGCACTGTGCACATTCTAAAGTCATGCCCATTAAAGCAGTCGCAGTTGTATTGGTTCGATCAAACACATATTCTAATCGAAACTCTTCATCAATGGCACCACCTTCGGCAGTCATCGCATGGTTTCGGTGAAAAGCAGTTGCTAGAATTTGTTCTTTTGTAGCATTTGGTAAAAGATCACCAGCTAATTGCCAGGTGATGAATTGATCGTAAGACATGTTCTTATTAAAAGCATCGATTACCCAGTCCCGCCAGGGCCACATCATTCGCCAGCCATCTGCATGCATACCATGTGAATCAGCGTATCGTGCAATGTCCATCCATTCCATCGCCATTCGCTCTCCGTAAGATTCGGATGACAATAATCGGTCAACTATTTTTTCATAAGCATCTTCTGAATCATCAGCTAGAAAGCGATCTATATCTTCCAGGGTTGGAGGCAATCCAGTCAGGTCGCGTGTGACCCGACGAATTAATTGCTCTTTTGAAGCTTCTTTTTCCGGGCTAAAGTTTTGATCTTTCATTTTCTTAAAAACGAAATAATCAATTGGATTACTCGTTTTCCAGTTCGATTCTATCTCCTTTACTTCGGCTTGATGAGGCAGAATAAAAGCCCAGTGTTGTTTCCATTCTGCACCTTGATCGATCCACTTTGCAATAGTGGCTATTTCTTTTGTGCTTAATTCTAATTTGCTTTCCGGAGGAGGCATGATTTCATCAGGCTTATCACTAATCATTCTTTGGATAGCAATACTTTTATGCGGTTTACCAGAAACAAAGGCATAACCATTGCCACTTGAAAGTGCAGCAAATGCTCCTTCTTCATGATGTAATTCTAAGTCTGCTTTTAAGGTGTTTTTATCAGGCCCGTGACAAGGGTAGCATCGATCGGAGAGAATGGGGCGAACATGTAAATTGAAATCTATTTCTTCTGGAAGCGTTTCGTAGGCTTGTTCAACTTCTACTGGCAAATCTTCTCCGCAGCTGGAAAGGAAAAGACCAGTAAAACAAAGTAGAAACAAGTAGTTGAATCGTATCATGATTTCAAGAAGTTAAAAGATGGGTGTTCTCAATGTTTAATTTAAGAAATT
>CAYXQH010000279.1:0-7701 GCA_964467425.1 uncultured Saprospiraceae bacterium | reverse complement strand
AAACACCAATAACATGAAAATCTCAACGCTTTTTTTCTTCACCTTTCTTCTAGTAGGAATGATGAGTTGTGCT
This sequence comes from uncultured Saprospiraceae bacterium, assembly GCA_964467425.1. Taxonomy (GTDB): domain Bacteria; phylum Bacteroidota; class Bacteroidia; order Chitinophagales; family Saprospiraceae; genus JAHDHW01. The sequence continues at coordinate 7,628 of CAYXQH010000279.1, read as the reverse complement.
AGCGATAGTGAAACTACTCAAAGTGATGCCTCTACGACGGAAGCAGATAATTCTCGTATGGTTTCTTTTAAAGATCGAACGATTGATTTGACACCTTACGTCGAAGGTTTTCCTTACAGCGGATTTAGACCTTATTATGCTGCCGATAAATTATACTATATGAAAAGAGGCGTTACGACCGATTTACTTGAATTAGATTTATCTGGAAATCCAGATTTAACCAAGGGGAAAAAAATCTCTGACATTGATTATGCGACTCGCAATGTCTGGGGTATTCGGTACAATAAAGACGACAAGCATCTTTACTGGATTGGTGATGAAGTCAATGATGAAATTATCAATCTGACCCGCTTAGATCCTAAGACGGGGAAGGTTAATAAACTAACTGATGTACCTTATATTTTTGGATATCGCTGGAATGAAGGAGGTACTAAAGTAGCCTACGTGGCTCGATTAGGCGTCAAAGAAAAACGGCTTGGAGAACTTCGACTGCTTGATTTAAAAACCAATGAAGAAACAAAAATCATTCAGGATGTACCAGAAATGAGATTCACCTGGGGATCACCAAGCTGGCAACCCAATGGAAAAGGTGTCGTGATTACCGCATTAAAAGATGCAGATAGAACCTATGGAAACCTGATGTACATTGATTTAGAAAATAAATCACAAACATTACTGACCGATGATTCCAAAAAAAGAACTTCTCCTAGCGTCTTTAAAGAATGGCTAGATGATAATACTTTTATGTATGTATCCAATGAAGACGGGTTCCGAAACCTTTACAGCTATGACTTAGGTACTAAAAAATCAAAACAACTAACTACATTCACTACTGATCTCGGGACTTCTGAAATCATAACGATTGATGAGAAAAAATACCTATTTGCCACTACCTCTTCTCCGATCGAAACTCAAATTTATCTTTTAGACTTGCCTTCCGGTGAAATAGTTATGAATAAGCAAAGTGATGTTTCCATTGGCGTTTATGATTCAGATGGAAATAAAATGATGGTATCCGCCGGCTCAAATGCTTCGATGTTTCGAATTGATGAGATGACTGTTTCAAAAAACAACTTGACGTCTAAAACAGTCGTTGATGTGCCAAAGGATTTGAAGGATAAAATTTATAAAGCGACTCCTGAACGTATCACTTACCCTACTTTTGATATCGATCCGGAGACTGGTAAAAAGCGAGAACTGCATGCTTATTTATATAAACCTAAAAATCCTCTCCCTGCTAAAGATCAAATTGTAATGATTCAATCCTTTTACGGAGGCGGCAATAATTTTAGCACACGTTATCAGATTTTAGCCGATGCAGGAATTTATGTATTGAGCCCATCACCCAGAGGAAGTCGTGGATTCGGAAAAGACTTTGCTGCACTAAATGATAAAGACCTTGGTGGAGATGAAATAGTCGATGTCTTTTATGCTGCAAAATATATTTCTGAAAAGCTCAATATCCCAGCGAAGAACATTGGTGTATTTGGTGGTAGTCATGGAGGATATGCGACGATGCGAACCCTAACTTTTCCAGGAGAAATCAATGGCAACAAAGTAGAATTTGATTGGGGTTTTGGAATTAGCCATGCTGGGTTTTCTGATATTGTTCATTTTTACGAAAACTGTAACATCCCTGATTGGGTAACACTTGAAGCTGGTGATCCGAAAACGGAGGCAGCGAAACTTAATGATCGTTCACCACTTTATCATGCTGATAAAATGAAAGGTCATTTATTGTTGACGCATGGAACAAATGATAGTCGAGTACCAATCGCAGGAAGCACGATGATGGCAGACAGTTTAATGAAATACAACAAACAAGTGAAACTGGTACAATTTGAAGGACAAGGCCATGGTATCAAAGGCTTGGAAAATACGGTTGTCTTTTATCAGACCTGGTTTGATTTTCTAGAACAAGTAACGAGTAATAAACTTGAAATGTAACAGTAAGTCGTCCTATCATCTAAAATGGTAGGACGACTAAAACTACAATCCACTGAAGTCCCCCCTTCCAAAAAATTTAACGCCTAAGACTTTTCTTTATCTACCAAAAGCATCACCCTATCTCTTAAACAACTGATTATCAGCTATTTAAAACTTGCCACATCTTCATGTGGTTGAGTGTTGTCACTTTTCATTTTAATTTTGTGGTATCAAATTCAGTAAAAAATCATTTGAAAACAATTATAAATGAAAATATCAATTTTATTAAAACTAAACTTTTCCTCTTTTTTTATGGGGATTGCCTGTATGTTGTTTCTTTGTTGTTCGCTGAATACTAATGCTCAACAAACTTGGCAATTAGAGACCAGTATTAGTAAAAATATTTCCGCAGCGATTCATATACCAAATCTAAGCAGTCTTGCATTTTTCGCAGGAACCGAAGGTTTCTATTATTCTCTGAAAGAGGGTGAGTCTTTTACTAGCGACCTAAAATCCTTTAACGATTTTCCTTCAAATTGGGAAGAGGTTACAGCTGCTGCAAATTGGACAGAATCAATCGTATTACTTTTTAATGAGTCAGATTTTACAATGATGCAATTTGACGAAGAAGGAAATATCTCTTTTTCAGAAGTCAGCACTTTTTCTGGTTTACCTGAAAATTGGGGTGGTCGACTGGACGCTGTCATCAATTTAGGAGGCGAAAGTTTAATCTTTTTTGCAGCAGACCAATATGTAATTTATGATATGCTCGAAAAAACGTTTAATGAAGTTTCGTTAATGACCGACTTTCCGGGATGGGATAATCAGCTTGAAAATTTTGACGCTGTCGCAGCCCCTGGTGACGGTTATTTATATTATTTCGGAAATCAAAAATCATTAGCATTTGATTTGGAAGCATGGGCCTTTAATTCCGAAGCTCAAAACATAAAAGCCCAAAAAAGTATCGGCCTCCCTCCTGGCACCAATAACAAACCAAAAAATATTGGCTTACCTCCGTCGCAAAAAAAAGCGACACCTCCCATAGCTAATAACATTAAAGAAGAAAACAACACAATAGAAGAATCAAAAAAAACCAATACTGACGGTTGGTGTTTTGTAGCTTCTCCTGAAGGAAACTCAAACGCCGACCTTGTTGCTTCTGAAATCTTTATGCTACAAAATACAGAAGGCTCTACATTAGAAGATAAATTGCCACAGGAAACCAGAGTTAAAGAAATCAGAGTGTGGGGTTCTTGGATTTTATCAGGCATCCAGACTGTTCTGGAAACTGCAGAGGGTGAAACCTTAGAGATGCCTATTATTGGAGATAAAACCGGAAAGCCTAATGTATTTGTACTTGACAAAGATGAATGTATCACCGGAATTAAAGGAACCTACATTGGCGATGCAGGTAATTATATTCAAACCATAAAGTTTATCACAAATAAAAAATCATCAAAATCATTTATCAAGACCAGAGGAAAAAAACGATACGAAATAAGTATCCCAAATGGAACTTCTTTCTATGGCTTTACTTCAAAACATGAAGAATATTTTACAGCCTTGGGAATCAAGTTTGTAGGTTTCGAAGGCAGCTTTGAGGAACAGGTTGAGGAAGAAATCGCTGCTAATTCATCTGATGAAAGCGATTCAGAATCAGATTCAGATACGGCTTCAAAAAACACCTCCAAGAAAAAGAATGTTGGAGAATGGACCGATGATATGAAAGACTGGTTATTGGAAGTTCAGGAAAATCAATTTTTTAATACCAGTGAAGGCGCTAAACCAATCCAATCTTCTGAATGGCTTGGTCGAGGTATAGATATCATCGCCCTTGATCCAGTAAATATTTCTATGATCAATCCTAGATATCGAAGATCTTCTCCGATTACCTTAGTTCTTTCAAATCGTGTAGGTGGCGCTAAAAACACTGGATTGTTATATCATGGAACGGATTACGATGTATCGGGTTCGGGAATAGAACAGAATAATGAGAGTTGGATCGAAAGCTCAAGCGATTGGTCAGCGACCTTTGGGGGTAGTATTACGACTTCGGTTGGATCTCCTGTTGGAGGCGGTGGAGCAAGTTATAGCTTTTCGCAAATGAATAGCACCTCTATCGGATCAAAAGAAATTTATTATAGCCGATCTATTAAAAGAACCATGTTTAACATGCGTTTGCAAGATAAATGGAGAGATAAAAAAACAGGGAAAAAGCATCGACATTTATTGGATTTTGATTTCAGGGCAATGGTTGATGAATTACCAGTTATCTCCTCCGTTCCTAAATTAAACATGAAGAATCTTCGTAAGGGGAAAAAATTACCTGCTAAAATTGAAAAAATCAAAGATCAGTATATGGCCATCATTCTTAAGTTTGGAACACATTTTTCTAGAAATGTATCCTTTGGTGGTAATTATATCAGCTGTACAAAAGTTACGCAAACCGATTTCATTAAATCGCAGGAAACTAAAGTTGGCTTCAAACAAAACATAGAAGCTCAAATTAAAGCAGTGACACTAGGATTGGATGTTGCCTTTGATTATGAATCAAAAAACACCAGTTCAAAGAAAAGCTATCGTTTGAACACGACTACTTTTGCACAAGGAGCATCCGGTGAAATGGTTTATGATACCTGGAATACCAATTTAAAAGAAAATCCGGTTCCTATTGAAGTCTTACTTGCTCCAACGTATACCCTACTTTCTGATATTTATTTTGCAGATGATAAAGATATTAAAAAGAAAATGGCATTGCTTCGAATTATTACAGAGCAATACCAACTCGATAATGAAGTCCCTTTACAAGATCCTGATGGCAACTTTTTCGATGCAGCAAGTGAATCTGCTGGCCAGGCACCAAAAAGACTTGTTGTCACGGTGACCGGTATCAAATGTATCAGAGTGGACAAAGCAGAATTAGGAGGCGATAATGAATATTATGGAACAATTACGGGTTCTTTTAAAGGGAAGTCGACAAACAATGCTAAAACAATGACCTTCTGGGATGTTCCTGAGGATTATGCAGCTGAAGATCAGGTTAAACGAAATGGTATTGTTCCGATCAATAAAGAATGGGTCATTGATGTTGCTCCTGGCTCTAATCCAAATGATAAAATAACCATTACCGCTGATTTGATAGAATTTGAAAATTGGCCTTACAAACATCCTCCGCTCGGTAAAAAATCTATTTCAGTAAAGTTAAAAGATATTAGAGAATCAGGATGGACGAAGAGTATTAAAGACTTCCCAAATCCCTGGGGAGGAGGAGATCAACAAGAAGTAGAGATTACGATCAGACGAGAGGAGATCATGAATTAGTATACTTTATTTGAAAAACGATATTCGGTATTTGGTGTTCGGTGTTCGGTTTCTCTGAAAATCGAACACCGAATATCGTCCTTTATTTACTCTTCAACAGAAGCATTCGCTTCCATAAATTCAGGTAACTCTATTTTGACTGGTGCCTCTGGATAAGAATCTAAGGCTTTATAGATCAAACTATGGATTCTGGATCGCGTTTTCTTTTTGAAGAGTTTGCGGTTTTTAATATCTGGATGAATCCGATTAGATAAAAAGATAAAAACAATATCCTCCTCCGGGTCTGCCCATACACAAGTCCCTGTAAAGCCAGTATGACCAAAGGTTGTAGAAGACGCTTTTGAAGAACAGCCATTGGTTCCGGATTTCGTTTTGACATCAAATCCTAAACCTCGCTTTGTTCTGCTTTGTTGTTTGGTAAATAGCTCGATTGTTTCAGCACTTAGATATTCTTCTCCTCCATAGCTTCCCTCATTCAAAAGCATTTGAAATAAAGGCAGTAAAGATTCTGCATTGCCAAATAATCCAGCATTACCTGCAATTCCACCTAATAAAGCTGCAGACTCATCATGTACATAACCGTGAATTAATTGCTTCCGAAAACGTTCCTCCTCGTTTGTCGTTGGAACAATTTCAGAAAGTTTATATTTTTCTAATGGATTATATCTTAAACGATTTAAGTTCATCGGTTTATAAAAATATCTTTCCACATAATTATCTAATTTATATGGGGTTTTGCTTTCTGCTACCTTCATCATCAAATTGAAATTCACATCTGAGTATCGGTAACGCTTTCTTCTTTTAGGTGTAAGGTCGTAGACATCCTGCCAGAGAGAATCCTGCCATTTACGGTCCATATAAAATGCATTGGCAATCGGCAATTGATAGGCTCCTTTTCTAGTGTTACAAAAAGGTCCACTACAACCAGTCCCTGTCGTATCTTCATACATTATAAAAGAGGAAATCGGCATATTTGATTGAAGCCCGGAGTGATGCGTCAATAATTGTTTGACCGTGATGTTTTTCAATTTTGAATCATCGTCCAGCTTTAGATACTGTTTCAAAGGACTATTTAATTTTACCTTTTCCTCATCATACAACTTCATGGTTGCAAGCGTAGTAGAAGCGACTTTAGTTATAGAAGCTAAATCATATAGATCAGATAGTTGCACCAACTTTCCTTTTTCAAAATCATGGCGACCAAAGGACTTAGAATAAATAACCTTTCCTCCTTTTGCAACCAGTACCTGGCAACCGGGAATCGATTTGTCTCGAATAGCTGATTTTACTAAAGCATCAATCCCAACGAGTTTGTATGCTGCAATACCAACCTCTTCCGGAACCGTGTATTTTAAGCGAATAATATTCGTCGTATCAATCCCATGACCAATATCAAGTCGATCATTTAAAACCATTGGCAATCGCCCTTTTGCTTTTAAGGCACCAAATAAAAATTGAGCGGTTAAGGATTCTGTAATAGGATTGCGTTCGAAATTTTGAACTAAAGTTATCGTAGAATCAAAGGGGGCAAGATTATATGGATTCCCAAAATTAAGGACTACGACCTCTGTCACTGCTCCTAAATTATTCACAGACGTAATAAAAGCAGAATCTTTTTCCAAGCTTAGATCAAGCTGGTCCAAAGTCACAATTAATTTCGATTTAGCATGTTTTTTAAATTCTAAAGGTTTTATATAACCGAGCGCATCTGGGTTTATTTTTTTACTGGAAAAAGAAGCAAACTTTGAAAAATACTTTTGAAATTCTGACAGCTCTTCTTGTCCTATCTGAATAAGTTGAAAAGATCGTCTATATGTTTTTATAAAAGGAAGAGTATTCGATGGATTCTGAGCTAAGGTGATCGCATTTTCATACATCTTCCGAATTTCAAAATCATCAAAACTATTTGTCATTAATTCTTCTGCTAATCGGGAATCAACTATAGGGCGAATGGAATCTAAGCCTATCCAGGCTTTTGCCATTAATATTTTTCTGACTTTATCATTAAGATCTGATGGTGTAAAATTACCGTCGTTTACTAATTGCCTAATCGTTTGAAAGCGGTTTTCAAAACTATCTTTTATAATAAACATGTCCGTTCCGGAATAAGCTAAATCCTGAAAAGGTCTATTGTCCCATTCTGAAATAAGGAGGCCGCCAAATTCTGTATGTCGTCTCAAATATCTTTTCAGAAAATGAGGTGGCAATAAATGGATACTATCAATTTCAAATAATTCGGGATCAACAAAAATTCCGGATACCCCACTCTGCACGATATTGGTATAAGGCTGAACAATGCTGTCAACTATTCCTGTGGTGTCAAAATCTATTTGATGATAATCATTAAAGTCTCCAACGACGGAAAGGATTTTTTGCTCTTG
>CAYXQH010000278.1:0-7714 GCA_964467425.1 uncultured Saprospiraceae bacterium | reverse complement strand
TAGAGCATTTGACTTTTAATCAAAGGGTCCCGGGTTCGAGCCCCGGCCAGGTCACAGAAAAGCTCTTACATTTTGTAAGGGCTTTTTTTATGCTTAAACCTAGAAGTAATGAGAAATGATAATAGGTAGAGATTATAATGGAATTTTAACTGTAATAGGAGTTCCACTTCCTAAATAGGAGTCACATTCTATTATTCTATTGAGTAATTCGCCTAGGAATTTCAGGTTTTTGAAACCAAATACTTTAGTATTACTTATCATTTTGTGTTCCTTTCATGATCTCCAAGATATTGCTTTTATTATTTGGAAAGTTTGGTAAGAAACAGATTGGAATTCAATCAGACTCTGGCAATAGTATGAAAAGAATGCCCGGATCGTAAAATATGTCCCAAAAAAGCTATATTTGCAGCCTATTTGAAAAACCTAGCATAGAACAAAACGAATTAATAAAATACATCATATGAAGTTTTCGAATTTGTTTTCCAGAACATTAAGAGAGGATCAGAAAGAGGCAGATATCGTTTCTCATAATTTATTATTGAGAGCAGGCTATATCCGTCAGTTAGGATCTGGTATATTTTCGTATTTACATTTCGGACAAAAAAGTCTGAAAAAAATAGAAAATATCCTTAAAGAAGAGATGAATAATATTGGAGGAGATGAGGTATGTTTACCCGTAGTTCACCCTGCAGAGATCTGGCAAAAAACAAAACGATATTATGATATTGATGATTCTTTAGTTCGCTTTCAGGATAGAGGAGGGAGAGATATGGTCTTAGCAATGACGCATGAAGAAGTGGTGGCTGATTTGGCAAGTAAGGAAATAGACACCTATAAACAACTTCCAAAACTAATCTATCAGGTATTCACCAAATTTAGAGATGAAGCACGATCTCGAGGTGGCTTGATTCGAGTTCGGGAATTTACGATGAAGGATAGCTATTCTCTGGATACGGATTATGAAGGATTAGTTAAACAATATGAAGCACATTACGATGCTTATTTCAAGATTTTCAAACGTGCGGGTTTGCCAGCAATTGCAATTTTGAGTGATACCGGAATGATGGGTGGACAACAAGCACATGAATATATGTATGTTACCCCGATAGGAGAGGATACTATTTTTATTTGTGATGAAAGTGATTATAAAGCAAACAAAGAAGTCGCAACATTTAAAAAAGTAGCAGAAGAGTCTGCACCTTTAGAATTAGAAAAAGTACATACTCCAGCAAAGAAGACCATTGAAGATTTAAAAGGGTTTTTCGAACGACCTGCAAAAGATTTTGTGAAAGCGGTATTCTTTAAAGGCTTGATCGAAAAAGATGGAGAGAAAGAAGAAAAAGTGGTGCTCGTTTTAGTTCGGGGAGATATGGAAGTAAATATCAATAAAGTTCAAAAAGTCGGAAAGGTTGAGAAAATGGAACCTGCAACTGAAGCAGATATTACCGCAATTAAATCTATTCCAGGTTATGCTTCTCCAATAGGTATTGATCGTGATAAAGCTTTAGTGATTGCTGATGATTTAATTCCGCTTAGTAATAATTTAGTAACCGGAGCAAATGAAGTAGATTATCATTATAAAAATTCTTGTTACGGTCGTGATTATGAAGCTGACATTGTTGCCGATGTGGTTTCTGCATTCGATGGTGCGCTTTGTCCAATTTCTGAAAATGGTGCAACGCTAAAATCTACACGTGGTGTAGAGATCGGTAATATCTTCCAATTAGGAACTAAATATACCGAAGCACTCGGTGCTACATTTATGGATAAAAATGGGCGACCTCAACCAATCGTGATGGGCTCCTATGGGATTGGTGTTGGACGGATGTTGGCCTGTCTTTGTGAAGAACATAATGATGACAAAGGTTTGCTTCTACCGATCAGTGTCGCACCCTACCAGGTTCATATTGTCAGTCTGATGGAAAATGAAGAAATCGAAGAGCTAAGCTTAGATGTTTTTAATGCATTGAAAGCAGAAGGAATTGATGTGATTCTAGATGACCGGCATAAAAAAGTAGCTACCGCTGGAGTGAAGTTTGCGGATGCAGATATTATTGGAATTCCAATTAGAGTAACCGTTTCAAAACGAGCGCTAGGAAATGGTGGAATCGAATTGAAATTGCGTAGAGAAAGCGAAGGAGCAATCATTCCAGTCGAAGAGGCAGCAAAAGCCGTTCGTGAAAAAGTAGATATGCTCTTTGCAGAACTAGACTAGTTCTATGTCGTTATATGGTTAGGTGTTTATATAGTTATATAAACACCTAACCACATAACTTACATAACTATATCTCCATATGAAATTTGCCATCTCCGACATACATGGTTGCCACCAAACTTTTCTCTCTTTATTAGAAGAAATTTCTTTTTCCAAAGAAGACCAACTCTTTTTGTTAGGTGATTTTATAGATCGTGGCCCCTTGAGCAAACAAGTCATCGATCACATCTGGCAATTACAAAAAGAAGGTTACTCGATTCAATGCCTCCGTGGGAATCACGAACAAATGTTGTTGGATGGAGTTAATGATCCAGTAAATGAAATTTTTTGGCTGAAGAACGGAGGAGCTGAAACTATCAATAGTTTTAATGTCCAAAATATTCAGAAGATTCCAACCAAATACATCCAATGGATGAAAGACTTGCCATGCTATTTAGAAACCGAAGGTTATCTAATGGTCCATGCCGGACTGAATTTCAATAAAGCAGCACCACTTCTGGATGAAGAAGGTTTAATGTGGAGCAGAAGATGGTATTCTAATCTGAATCGAGAATGGTTGGGCAATCGAATTATTATCCATGGACATACCCCAACTGAACGCGAAACGCTAAGGGGTCAATTGAAAAACCTGAGTGAACTTCCCGTTATCAATATTGATAATGGCTGTTATATGCCTAGTGAGACTAAAGGTAACCTAATGGCATTTAATCTCGATAAAAAAGAAATGACCTTCCTGAAAAATCAAGACCGATAAGAATAAGGGGTTAAGTTCGGAAATGAACAAGTTAATAAGTTAACAAATCTTATCTACCAGTCTACCAGTCTACCAGTCTACCAGTCTACCAGTCTACCAGTCTACCAGTCTACCGTGAATTTTTATGCCTGAAATCACGAGAATAATGATCAGAATTGTATCTTCAATCTTTATTTATACCAAATTAAACATATGAAAAAGCAACTACTACTACTACTATTGGTCTTGGTGTGTTTTATGCAAACAACCTTTGCTCAACAAAAAGAACTTACCCTTGAAGACGCCGTGATCGGAAGATGGACTAAGCTTGCTCCAGATAGAATAAGCGGGTTGCAATGGGTAGCCGCTACGGAATTGATGTCTTATTATTCAAAAGACAGGACTAAAGTTCTGGTTCGAAGACCTGCAATATCTACACCACCTATGGAAATTGCTGTGGCAGATATTAATACTGCTTTAGGTCTGGAACTTAAAAGAATGCCAGCTATAAATTGGTTGTCAAAAGAAAGTTTTTATTTCAGAAGTAAGTATACTTATTATGAATATAATACTACAAATAAAACTGGAAAAAGTGTTTGTGCCATTCCGGAAGATGCAACAAATGTAGACTATCAGGAAGATCAGAATTTCGCGGCTTTTACAACTGCAAATAATCTTTACATCATGAAAGATAATGGTGAAGACCGTGAGGTTGCAGTTTCTCTTGATCCAAATATTGTAAGTGGACAAGCTATTGCCCGACAAGAATTTGGAATTACAAAAGGGACCTTCTGGTCACCCAAAGGAAACTTTCTTGCTTTCTATCAAAAAGACGAAACAGATGTGGCAGATTATCCTTTGTTAGATATTACAACGACGCCCGGAACCTTGAGCAATATTAAATATCCAATGGCTGGTCAAAAAAGTGAGTATGGAAAAGTGGGGATTTATAATGTTGAAAAACATGAAACGATTTATCTGCAGGTAGATGGCCCAAAGGATCAATACTTGACTAATCTCGGTTGGGGGCCTGCTGAAAAATATGTCTATGTCGCTGTTGTAAATCGCGACCAAAATCATATGTGGTTAAACAAATACGATGCATCGACCGGAGCATTTGTCAAAACATTGTTTGAAGAAACACATCCAAAATATGTCGAGCCGGAAAACCCAATTTGGTTTTTACCGAACAAGCCCAATGAATTTTTGTGGATGAGTGAACGAGATGGTTTTATGCATGCCTATCATTATAATACGGATGGAAAGTTCCTTGGTCAAAAAACAAAAGGGAAATGGGTACTTAAAGAAATACTAGGCTTGGAAAAGAAAGGTAAAAAACTCATCGTAACAGGAACCGACAAAACCGGATTAAATACTAATGCTTATTGCGTTAATTTTAAAAACGGAAAGATGGAGGAAATTTCCAAAGAAAAAGGAATGCATAGCTATAGCTTGAGTGGAACCGGTGAAGCATTGATTGATATCTGGTCGAACCTCGAAACGGTCTACGTAGCAGATATAATAAGTGCAAAAGGCAAAAAAATAGAAAACCTCAAAACGGCAACAGATCCGCTTGTTGAATATAAAACGAGCAAAACAGAAATTCTGGATATTAAAACAAAAGATGGCGTGACTTTACACGCTCGGATGATAAAGCCTAGCAATTTTGATTCTAGAAAAAAATATAAAGTCCTCGTTTATGTTTATGGAGGACCACATGCACAGATGGTTACCAATCGTTGGTTGGCTGGAGCACCACTCTGGATGCATTACATGGCAGAAAAAGGCTACATCGTTTTTACAATAGATAATCGAGGTTCTGCTAATCGTGGATTTGATTTTGAAAATGTCATCCATCGAAATCTGGGAGATATTGAAATGGAGGACCAGATTGCAGGGGTAGAATACCTGAAAACATTGCCTTATGTTGATGCTGATAAAATGGCTGTTCACGGCTGGAGTTATGGCGGCTTTATGACGACTTCGCTCATGCTACGTAAACCAGGCACATTCAAAGTTGGAGTAGCTGGTGGTCCGGTGACCGATTGGAAATATTATGAAGCGATGTATGGTGAACGATATATGGATCGCCCGGAGGAAAATCCGGAAGGCTATAAAAAAGCAAGCCTGATGAATTATGTTAAAAATCTGGAAGGCGACCTCCTGTTAATTCATGGAACGATTGATCCGGTTGTGGTAATGCAACATAATTTAGCTTTAGTTAAAAGTTTTGTCGATGAAGGAATTCAGGTAGATTTTTTCCCGTATCCGGCACATCCGCATAATGTAAGAGGCAAAGATCGAATTCACTTGATGGATAAAGTATTGAAATATGTTGAGGAAAAATTAAAGTAGATAGAATACATGAATAACAACGATATTTTACGACGCTTACGCTATACCTTTGATTTTAATGATGATAAAATGATCGCTCTTTTTGCTTTAGTAGAGCAGGAGGTAAGCAGAGCGGAAGTTAGCAATTGGTTAAAGAAAGAAGATGCTGATGATTTTAAAAGTTTATATGATAAAGACTTTGCAAATTTTTTGAATGGATTCATTATCGATAGAAGAGGGAAGCGAGAAGGACCGCTCCCCAAACCTGAAAAAAGCCTAAATAATAATCTCATTTTTCGAAAATTAAAAATAGCATTAAATCTAAAAGATGAAGATATTGTAAAAATTTTCGAATCGGTAAGAATGCGCGTAAGCAAACATGAAATCAATGCTTTTTTTAGAAAACCTGGTCAAAGCCAATATCGTTTGTGTAAAGATCAGTTCTTACGAAACTTTCTTTCCGGGCTACAATTAAAATACAAACCCAACAATTAAATTTTTAAAATGAAAAGACGAAATTTTGTAAAATCCACCTTGGTCGCCTCCGCTATTCCTATGACTGCTGCAATGGGGCAGGACGATTTGAATAAAGATGTTCAACAAGAATTGTATGAAATCAGAACTTATGAAGTTAAGTTTGGTGGCAACAAAAAATTATTGATTGACTATTTGAAAAATGTCCTTCATCCGGCAATGAAAAGAAAAGGGGTAAACCACTTTTTGCTTTTTAATGAATTGGGGAAATCGGATCCTACAAAAATATGGGTGTTGATCAGCTATCCTGGTGCAGCGGAATATGTAAATGCGCAGAATCTTCAAACAGATAAAACTTTTGTCAGTGATTCTATGGAGTATGATGCCATTGCACCAGATCAAAAAATTTATAATCGCTATACTTCCTGGCTTTTGCATGCTTTTGAAGGTCTTGCTCAAATGTTGAACCCCATAGACCAGGCTTCCTTATTCGAATTACGGATTTATGAAGGCCACAGCGAAGATGCAGTAAGACGTAAGATTAAAATGTTTAACAAAGAGGAAATTGACTTGTTTTATAAAGTAGGTTTACATCCGGTTTTCTTTGGCGACATGCTTGCTGGACCTTACCGTCCTTGTCTTGTCTATATGCTCAACTTTAAAGACATGGAAGAACGTGATGCGAATTGGGGGAAGTTTGTCCAGCATCCAGACTGGAATACCATGAAAGTCAAAGAAGAATATGCTAATTCACTTTCTAATATTATTAAAATATTTTTACAGCCTCTTTAAGTGCAATTTAAATTTCGAAAAAAATATCTGATCCTTGCTCTGGCCTTTTTTATCATTGAGGTAATCATTGGAATGTATGTAAACGACCGAATCATCCGACCTTATGGAGGTGATTTTTTAGTCGTTATGTTGATCTATTTTATTTTAAGGTCATTTTGGAATCAACGTCCAATCATTATTGCTGTCGCGGTATTGATTTTTTCTTATAGTGTAGAATTTGCCCAGCATTTTAAACTAGTAGAGATCCTCGGTTTAAAAGGAAATAGATTTGCTGAAATTATGATTGGAACAGATTTTTCCTGGTGGGATATGTTAGCTTATACCCTCGGAATTATTGTAGTTTATTATGTTGATATAATGTTCATCGACAAGAACTTAAATAAGGGCAAGTAGAATAGACTTTTTTAAATGCCTTTGACATGTAGTCTACTATCTTTTAGTAAAACAGGTAGAAATTTGTTCTACTGTTTTAACAAACAAAACGATTCAAGTCTCGTATATCAAAATAGAAAATCTATTTATCCGCCTAAATACGGGACAATGACGATTACTTTAGCAGATAATACACTGAAAATTCAAATTTCTATTACTGACCTGGAAACACTAGATGAAACAGGGAGAATAGAAGCTTCTTTGTGTTTTCCTAATGGATCTTCTGTACAATACTCGCTAAATACAGATCGAAATAAACATATTTCCGCTACCTTTTATGATCGGGAAATTAAAACCTTTGTTCCTGAAAAAATCGTTTCCAAATGGTTGTTTACAGATGCTTTAAATTTTAAGGAAGAGATAGATTTACCAAATCAAAAAAAGCTTAGTATCTTGTTGGAGAAAAATAATACCCTTCCAACAGACATACAGGAGACATCGCAAATTGCTGTGGTTTCTTCTGATGAGCAAGCTAAATAATGAATGGACGATCAATCATGTAAAATTTCTAGATGGCAGCTGCTAAAGGCTCAACTCAATAATCTTAACCCTTTAGAGTTTAAACAAAAAATCGAAGCTACTCCTGATGCTTTGATCATAGATGTCCGAACAAAAGCAGAGTATGAAAGCGGGCATATCCAAAAAGCTATAAACCTTGATTATTTATCGGATGATTTTTGGGATCAGGTCGAGCACTTGGATAATAATCTGACTGTCTTTGTCTATTGTAGAAC
>CAYXQH010000277.1:2551-7806 GCA_964467425.1 uncultured Saprospiraceae bacterium | reverse complement strand
AGTCTTGATTAAAAAAATTAAAAAAAGTTAAGTCTCCAGACACCCAAAGGTATTATATTAAGGTTCCTACTTTTAGAGGCTTAAATAAAAGACGAAATGAACGAAAAGCAAATGGTTGGATACGATTACCATAAATGAGGCGATCAAAGTTTTAAAAAAAGTACGCCCCATTTATTATAAAGAAGAACCGCTAGAGGAATCGCTTCAAAATATAAACGCCTCAGATCTGGACATTGAATTGGTATATAAAACGGTCAGAACGAGCCGCTCATACAACATTCCTTCTCGTTTCATAGAGGTAACCCAAAGCAACAAAGACTACAAAAAAGATTATACTGTACAATTCTACATTTGTTAGCCAGTCCCCAAAAACATAGGCGACTTTATCATTTCTAAACATTCCATAATCTTTCACGATCATCGGAAAGGTAAATGGAATACAGAGTGCGATCTTGGAATTGGTAGTCGTAACAATAAAACCCAGAATAAAACCAACCACTCCCAAACTCAAAGGAACCAGGAAATTTTTAAACCATAAACTTAAAAAATACTGGAGACCAATAACACCAAGTAATGCAACGATCGTATGAAATATTTTCTTAAAAAGAGCCAGAATATCGGGTTGATAATACACCACCTCTATTTCTGGATAAAATAGATTAATGAAGTATCCAGACAGGACCAAGAATAAAACCAGCACCAAAGAACACCCTATCGTAATCCCTATGATCACCAATAATTTTGAAAAATAAATACTTCCTCGTCCCACCGGCAAGGTGTACAAAAGCTTCCAGGCATCCGCTCGTTGCTCCACATACATTACAGCGCTGACCAACAAAACCACAAAAGGATTGATCACAAAAAAGGAATAAATGGACAGCCCCGCAGCAAAAAGTCGTTTCCATGGATCTGTATTTAAACGAGCCGTACTGTTTATATCTAATGAATGCGCAATGATAATAATTACAGAAATAAATAGGCAACAAAATAACACCAGGTAGATAATCGGTGTCGATTTCAACTTCTTAATTTCTGCGTTGATGTGATTTAAAAAAGTACTTTGCATAATTTAATTTTCTTCATTGGTCATACTGATAAACATTTTTTCCAAATCGCTTTTCAGCAACTTCACTTCGTAGACATCTATATTTCCGGCAACTAATTTTCGGATAATATCAGATACTTCCTTTTTACTCGTAACATTGACTTGAAGATCATTTATTTCCTCCTCAAGAATCACGTATTCAGCTAAAAGTGTTTTGGCCTTCGCTTGGTCAGAAGATCGAATAGCTATAGTTTGTTTGGATGATTTCAAGTCATCTAATTCACTCAAGGTTCCCTGAAAGATCATTTCTCCATTTTTAATAATCCCTACCTGTGTTGCGATCTTTTCAATTTCGGAAAGCATGTGACTGGAAAGCATAATTGTTTTCCCTTCTTCTCGTAGCCGGAGGAGAATGTTTCGGATTTCTGTAATTCCTGAAGGATCTAATCCACTAGTTGGTTCATCCAAAATCAGTAATTCCGGATCATGAATTAAAGCCATTGCTAATCCAAGACGTTGTTTCATCCCGGTAGAATATTTCTTTACCGTTTTTTTACGCGCCTGTATCAGGTTTACTTTTTCTAAAACACTATCAATCTGATCTTTCGATGTCCCTCTATAGGTGCACACTATTTTCAAATTATCATCTGCATTCAAATGTGGGTATAAAGAAGGCGATTCAATCAAAGAACCAATTCGACTAAAGACCTGAGGCTTCGATTTATTTAAATCATTTTCAAAAAGATTAATTTGCCCCGACTGTGGTTTTAGCAAGCCAAGAACATTACGGATCGTTGTACTTTTTCCAGCGCCGTTACTCCCCAAAAAACCATAGATACTTCCCACCGGAATTTCCATGCTTAAGTTTTTAAGGATCGGTTCGTTCTTTTTATAACCGAAGTTTAGGTTATTGATAGATAGTATGGACATATCGTTATCTATTTTTATCGTGGATATTCTTGACGACTAAGACTGCTTTTTTGGTCAAGCGATCTCGTCGACCGTGTGTATAATTGATTGCAATGGCACAATCGTAGGTTGGAATATATAACATAATCGTTCCCCAGATACCCCCATGCATATATCCTTTTTCACCATAAATATCTATTTCCCAAAGTCCCTGACGATAATCTTTAGAACGGTCGTCTTCCTCTGGAATATAATTAGCTGCATAAGTCGGCTTTTCTAACATCAGCTTTAAAGTCTCTGGATTGTTATATATTTTTTGATTAAAAAGACCATGCATAAAAACAGCTAAATCTTCCGTCGTTGAAACCAAGCCTCCTCCGCCATACAAATCAATAGACGGATCCCAGTCGGTATAATCATTCCCACGCAAATAGCGATGTACAAAATCCTTTAAACCATCTGGTTGAGGCTCTAAAGTTTCGAGCCAGGTATGATCCATTTCTAGCTGTTCAAACTTCAACAAATCCCTTAAGCCAAAAGCAAGTGAACTATCCTTAAAAGTCTCAATCGTTTCGCCTAGTAAAATGTAAGCAGTATCGCCATAATCATATCGTTCTCCCGGGTATCCATTTCGTTTCCCAGACTCCATTGCCAGTTGGATCTGATCTGTTCGAGTCCATCTTTTGTTCGGGGATTTCCCTGCTAATTCTAAAAAGGCATTGCCTCCTAATGCATAATCATACAAGCCACTGGTGTGATTCAGACAATGACGCAAAGTAATACTATCCGGTGCATAGCCTCCAGATTTTAAGAGTTGGATATGTTCTGCTGAAACGTATTTACTGATTGGATCATCAATAGTAAGTTTACCTTCTTCGTGCAATTTCATGATAGCTGTCGCAACAAAGGTTTTAGTAACACTCGCTATTCTAAACGGTTGATCTATACTTAATTCCTGATCCTTTTTTTTACTGTCATGTCCCGCAGCACCGGTCCAGTTAATATCCAGAGAAGGAGCGATGACAGTCATCGAGACTCCAGGTACCGATTCAAAAGAGGTATAGATCGCTTCTTCCAATAATTGCTGAAAGGTATCCTCGACGTTCTCCGGACTCGGATTAGTCGTAACATTTTCATGACAGGAAAAATTGACGAATATGAAAAAGCTAATAAGATAAATTCCTACTCTATTCATAATTTTACATTTTAAATAGGTTTACGTTTTGAACAGTTTTTAACCTGTTCTACCTATGTAAACCTGTTCTACAGTTACAAATATAAATTATAGTAGGAAAAAGCTATTGTAAAAATTCGTCACAAATTTTCCGGACGGAAGCTACGTAAGCCTGGAGTAGCTAATAATTGAGCAGGCGTGAAAGTCGTAAAGCGTTTAATTTCTTTAATAAAATGACTTTGGTCGAAGTAGTTGTATTTATTTACATAATGAATCCAGTCCTCGTTTCGGGTATCGTAAATCTCTTCGACCGCTAATTTATAGCGTTGAAGTGATTGAAATTTCTTAGGTGATAAGCCAGTATCCTTTTTAAAATAACGCTCTAAGGTTGAATACGAATACTTTGTAATTTTCATAATTTCCTTTAGACTGGTTTTACCTTTTAGCTCTTGAGCCATTTCAGATATAAATCCTTCGCGGCTTCCTTCGAACTTAGTCATAAAGAAATCATCGAGCGTAGCGACCATTTCATTAGTGGAAACATTTTTTAAATGAGCATTGATCGAAAGTAATTTTTTTCCAAAAACTTCAACTCCTTCGCAAACAGGCCAGGACATTAATTCTCCTGATTTTTTCTTAACAAAAGGAAGCAAAGACGCTAAGGCGCGAGGCTTGAACTGAACCATAACGAAAGCCTTTAGCTGACTTAAATCCAGAATGACTCCCTCATGAATAAAACTAAATAATTTATTGTCAAATACAGTCTCTTTGCGCCCTTCATAATGGTAGGAAAAATGTCCATCTTGAATAAGCAATAATTCCGGCGTGATACCAGGATAACCATAAAGGTTAGTTAGTCCTCCAAACACTTCGCTAGCATTTTGCATGATCCAATAATGATCAATATGCTTAAGCAAAGCTGTATCCTGTGGAAAATATTTCATATTTGAATCTAAGGATTTTAAATCTAAGTATCTTACCTTAGGTTTCGATCTTAGACAAAACGTAGTTTTCAATAGACTAATTTTTCATGAAAAGAACGATTTTGCTTTATGGCTTAGCCATAGCACTCATCATACTGCTGTTAAAATGGATGGATTATCGGCTATTTATCCGAGATATTTCTACGGAAATCTATCTCGGTTTAATCGCTGCTTTGTTTACGGGGCTTGGCATTTGGATGGGTTTGCGATTGACCAAACCGAAAGTAGTCATACAAAAAGAAATCATTGATACCTTCACTCTAAATGAAGCGAATCTTGAAAAATCCGGAATCAGTAAAAGAGAATACGAGGTCTTAAAACTAATGGCACAGGGGCACTCCAACCAGGAAATTGCTGATCAGCTTTTTGTCTCGCTGAGTACTGTAAAGACCCATATTTCCAATATCTATAGCAAACTAGATGTCAAACGAAGAACTCAGGCTATTCAGATGGCGAAAGAGCAACAATTACTTCCCTAAATCCAATGGTACTAAAGTATGAATTCTCCTAAATCACCCGAAAGTATGACCTATTTACCCTTGTTCTACCCTTAAATTGCGGAAAAGAAATTATTTTCTAATCCGTAAATCTAAAATCAAATTAGTATGAAAAAAATTGTAATAACCTTCGGAATAATTGCTGGACTCGTCAGTGGAAGTATGTTTTATATTATGCATCAAGATGATCCAAGTAACTTTGATTTTGAAAATGGGATGCTATATGGATACATCAGTATGCTCATTGCTTTTTCCACGATCTTCTTTGCAGTTAAACAATACCGAGACAAATATAATGGCGGAGTAATAAAATTTGGAAAGGCCTTTTTGATAGGTTTGTACATCACCTTGATTGCTTCTGTCGTTTATATCGTCGCCTGGGAAATTTATTATAATAATTTCGCTACGGATTTCACCGACGTCTATATGGAGCATGTCAAAACCAAGATGGCTGCTGATGGAAAAACGGCTGAAATGATTGAGACAGAATTAGCCGATCAGATTGAAATGATGGAAACGTACAAAAATAGTATGCCACTACGAATGGTGATGACGTTGGTGGAAATTTTTCCGGTAGGCTTGTTGGTTTCGTTAATAAGTGCCTTAGTGTTTGGGGTATTTTTAAAAAAGAAACCTAAAGAAGCGAT
>CAYXQH010000277.1:0-2451 GCA_964467425.1 uncultured Saprospiraceae bacterium | reverse complement strand
GAATCATCAACTTACCTGTACTTAAGCGTAATCCTCGATCTTGTATTTCAAAAATATACATTCCACTATTCAATTGTTTTTTAGAAAACTCAATAGAACTTCCGGTGAAGTTTTGTTGCCTGATTAATCTACCAGATAGATCATACAAAAGGAAACTTCCTTTTTCCAGATAAGCGCCTTCCAAAGTCAAGGTCGTCGATTGATCAATAAGATTTGGGAATAGCCTCATATCAAAATGTTGATTTGGCTGTAGTAAAACATTATTAAGAATATCGAGAAAATTTTCTCCGATAGTATGGAAAACGGTATTCGTAATCACTGGCTCATTAAAATCGAAATAAATTCCTGCAGTATTTTCAATTACCGTCCCCAATGGATTATCCGTTCTTTGAGCGATTTCAAATTTCACAAATCCATGCGAAGCAACTTCGTTGACGTTACTGTCTGGCAACATGATATTTGGAAAACTAAATTCGATAATCCGCTCACTAACAAACTCAATAGTGTAAGGGTGACTGGAAGGTCCAGGGTTTATACTTGATACATCCAGCCATTCCGATAAGGTATCTCTGATCACTACGGCAAAAGCAGTATCTGTTCCTGTATTTTGAAAACGGATGCGATAATCCAGATCCGTATTTTTTTCAATATAATGTGCTTCGTCAACACCAATCGGAAATGCAGCTTTATCATTTGGATCCCAGGAACCAATAACTTCATCACAATGAACATCAACAAAAGGGTCCAATGTGAGTTGAGGGAACTGATTAATAAAACCTATACTTGTTTCACCACTGCCATTCACTCCACAACCTTCAATCGCTGCACTAACCGCTTCTGCCAAAGGATGATTCATCGTTTGATCAAGTTCTAATCTCCAGGTCGAACCATTGGCAGGAACATGAATCGTTGTTGTAGTATTTGCTGCTAATTGAATTGGATCATTATCACCTGTCAACATAATCATATCATCTTCGATGACGATATAGTTAACCGCTTCAATCATAGACTCTCCAATGTTTTTGATATCAAAGCGAACGGAATCACCTTCGCAAAAAGCTTCAACCTCTAGTGTTGCACCATCCCAGAAATTTGTTGGAGGCACACAGATGGTGTCTGGAAAAACAAGCGCCTCTGCACAAAGCGTCACTCCAAGTTCAGCATCACAATTAATTAATCCTTCTACATAAAACAAATCACATTCATTTACTCCTACAGTCCCTAAGTCAAAAGTATAAGTGCTTCCATTTTGATTAACCCACGGCATAGAGCTACTAATTATTTCAAACAAAGGATCGAAAGTAAGTTCTATGGATGCATCATCTGCTGGCACCGTACCGTCATTACAATATTCGATTATGTAAAAACTATTCATGCATCTTCTTAAAAAACCAGTTTCAATATCTACTGTCATTTGCGGACAATCCAGTAATGCCTGAGCACCAAAATCAGCAGTTATATTCGCAGAAGCTGTAAGGCTTACCGGGATGTTATTTTGACATAATGTCCATAAATTATTTGGAGGACTTACACTAACTGTGTATTCTCCAGGAAAAGCAATAAGTGAATATGTTCCGTCTTCATCTGTATACAAATAATGGGTTAATGAATCCGATTCTATCGTAACTAACCAATTCTCCAAACCTGGTTCCAGATCATCAGATAAGCAGTCCGAATTCTCATCTATGCTTAATCTACCAGTTAGCTGACCGCAACCTGTTTGGCATGGACCTATAGAAAGAAGCGGGGATGCTGAATTATTCAAATCTCCCATCTTCACACCAATAAAATCTACTCCTGTAACATCGTCTTGAGCAATGTTTATGGAAGCTACTTCCGGGAAGGGAGCTGTAAAAGGATCCGTAGGATCTGCAAATACAAAGTCCACGTCAACAAAACGCCAGGAAGTAGTATTTGGAAAAACAGAAATCACTCCTGTAACTAATTGTTCTAAATGGACTACATCAATGGCGGATATAGTTCCTGAATTATTAATATCTGCCGCTATAAGTTTGTAAGGAGAATCCAGCAGTCCTTGTCCAGTAATATGGTTTCCCAGTGTCACGACATCTAAAGTCGTTACACCATTGATATGGTCCAAATCATGAAATGGAGTCACAACGTAGTTCGCTCCTTCAGGTACTTCGAATTCGTAATTACCGTTTTCATCAGTATACTCAATATCCGAGAGTGTACCACTTAAGATAACCATCACATTTGATAAAGGGACGGCTTCCTCCGTTGTTATGGTTCCGCTAATAGTAACCTGAGCCTGAGCAAAGGGAATACTCAGCAAAAAGAGGATAAGAATAGTTAGATTTTGTAGTGTTCTAATATATGTCTTCATGGGAAAATGAATTTTAAGTTCCTAGATTAATTCCACATTACAAAAGTGCTCCTATTTTTCGAGGCAAACAAAGACATTTTTTCTAATTTGTAAAAAATAATGCT
>CAYXQH010000276.1:0-7806 GCA_964467425.1 uncultured Saprospiraceae bacterium | reverse complement strand
AGCGCATGATAAGCAGCAAGAAGATATTATTAAGTTAGCTTTTAAGTAGGCCGCTCGCTACGCTCGCGGAATGATAGTTCTCGCTGCGCTCGAAAATGATGGTCATTCGCCTTTGGCGAATGAAATGATGGTTCCAGCAAGCTGGAAAATGATAGATTTGTCTGCGACAAATAATAGCTTGGAATTTTGCTGCTTGCTTAGACTTTGAATCAATCCTATCATCGCCGAAGGCGACTTACTAATTCTCCATTATTTTCCAAAGGAAAATCTATCATTATCGTTCGCCTTTGGCGGAACGATCTATCACTTCACGAGCGTAGCGAGTGACCATCATTTCCCGATTGAAAATCGGGACTATCACTTCCGAGCATAGCGAGGACCCTAATCTCCGAGCATAGCGAGGAATAACACTTCTACCGGATGCAAAGCCTTTCGATCTAATCCGTCCTTAATTTGATGCCGACAACTTGTGCCTGGAGCTGCGATAATAACATCCGCATCACTTTTTCGAATAGCAGGAAATAAAACCAGCTCACCGATTTTCATACTCACTTCATAATGCTCTTTTTCATAGCCGAATGATCCAGCCATTCCACAACAACCGGAAGGGATGACTTCTACTTCATAGTTTTCTGGAAGATTTAATAGCCATGCAGAATGATCAACAGAGGATAAGGCTTTTTGATGACAGTGCCCGTGGAGCAGGACTTTTTTCTTTTCTTTAGTAAACTGCGCTGGACTGATATTTCCTTGCTGAATCTCGGCGCTTAAAAATTCATCAATCAGCAAGCAATGTTTGGCAAGTGTTTTCGCTGCTGCTCGTTGAGATTCCGGAACCAACTTTGGGTACTCATCTCGAAAAGAAAGAATAGCCGAAGGCTCAATTCCGAGGAGAGGAGATTCGCTACTAATTATTTTATGAAAAGCCGATACATTATTAATAGCATTTCGACGTGCGCCTAAGAGCAGCCCTTTGGAAATCGCTGCTCGCCCACTTTCGTCATGTTGAATCATTTGCACATCGTAATTTAGATGAACTAGTAATTTGACAGACTTGATGCCAAGTTCTACATCATTGAAATTGGTAAACTCATCACAAAATAAGTAAATACTTTGTTTAGGATTTGTTGGTTTTAATTTAGAATAATTTGCATTGTACCAACCTCGGAAAGTGTATTTATAAAGTTTTGGTAAAGCTCTTTGAGGAGCAATTCCCATAATCTTTTTAAAGAGTTTATTTTTTAAAAAGAAATTACTTAAGCCTGGAATAATTGCTGCGGCTTTGTTTAAAGAACTAAAATTTGCAAAAGCTTTTGCTCGGAGCGGGACGTCATTACTTTTATAATATTGATGCAAAAATTCAGCTTTCAAAGTAGACATGTCAACATTGCTTGGACATTCAGAAGTACAACCTTTACAGGAAATGCAAAGGTCCATGACTTCTTTCAACTCCTCCTGATCGAAAGCATTTCTTTTTTCACTCTGAGTTAAAAATTCTCTTAAAGTATTTGCTCGGGCGCGGGTCGTATCTTTTTCATCCAGTGTTGCTCGGTAACTTGGGCACATCGTTCCATCACTGACTCGCCTGCAATCCCCGGAACCATTACATTTCTCTGCTAATTGTAAAATGCCTCCGGTATCTGAAAAGTCAAAAACCGTTTTAAATGTTTTGGTTTCCACGTCTGGAACGTAGCGCAAGGTGCTGTCCATTGGTGCCGCATCAATAATTTTCCTTGGATTAAAGATATTATTCGGATCCCAGGTCTGTTTAATTTGCCGAATGAGTTCATAGTTTTTTTTACCGATCATGAGCGGGATAAACTCAGCACGTACGCGTCCGTCTCCATGTTCTCCACTAAGAGAGCCTTTATATTTTTTAACCAGTTTAGCAGTTGCTTCGGTGACCTGCCGAAATTGTTCGACTTCTTTTTTCTTTTTTAAATTTAAAATTGGACGGAGGTGTAACTCACCTGCTCCGGCATGCGCATAGTAAACAGCACGTTGATTGAAACGATCCATGATTTCGCTGAATTCTTCAATATACGCTGGAAGATCTTCAATAGCTACTGCGGTGTCTTCTATACAAGCGACTGCTTTTGCATCACCGGGAAGATTAGCTAATAAACCTAGCCCGGCTTTTCGCAGGTTCCAAACTCGCTTTGTATCAGGCGGTTCCACAATTGGAAATGCATAAACTGCATTCTTTTCTTTTAAAGCGTTTATGATTTCTTCTACTTGTTGAAAAAGGCGCTCTTTGCTTGCTCCTCTCAATTCAATCATTAAAATAGCTTCGGGATCACCTTCCAAAAAGAAACGATTTTTTTCCTGTTCGATTTGTCCTTTTGTACAATCCAAAATAGTCTTATCCATCATTTCGCAGGCATAGGGTTCAAATGCCATAACGGTTTTTACGGCATTTAAACAATCTGCGACACTTTTAAAATGTGGAGCCAGGACAACTTCAAAAGGAGGAGGTAAAGGATCAAGGGAGAGTTTTATAGCTGTTGTAAAAGCCAGCGTTCCTTCTGAACCGGTAAGTAATTTGCAAAAATTAAAATCTTCTCTACCAGAGAAAAATGGATCAGAGTCTAGTAAGACATCAATCGCATAGCCGGTGTTTCGGCGTTTTATACTTGCTTTTGGAAATTTATTAATAATTTCGTTTTGATGATCAGAATCAGAAAGGATGTTAAAAATTTGATGATAGAGTTTATGCTCTAAGTGATGCCCTGTTTTCTTTTCTTCAAATTCACTTTTGGAAATAGAATTGAAAAATACTTCAGAACCATCGCTTAAAATAGTTTCTAGCTCAAGAACATGATCGCGTGTGGTTCCATATTTTATTGAAGTCGAGCCACAAGAATTATTACCAACCATTCCTCCAATCATACAACGATTAGCGGTTGCTGTATTCGGGCCAAAAAATAAGCCATGTGGTTTTAAAAAATTATTCAACTCGTCTCGAATTACTCCTGGTTGGACTTTGACCCAGCGCTCTTCTTTGTTCAACTCGATAATATTGGTGAAGTGTTTGGAAACATCGACTACGATTCCAGATCCAACACATTGCCCGGCTAGAGAAGTGCCTGCTGTTCTGGGAATCAGAGAGGTGTGCTGTTCTCGAGCAAAGGCGATTAAAGTTTTTATATCGGCTTTGTTTTTAGGGTAGGCAACAGCTAATGGGAGTTCACGATAGACAGAAGCATCGGTTGCATAAAGGGTACGCATCAATTGATCAAAATGTAAAGCTCCTTCCAGCCTTTTTCCAAGTTGTTGCAGCTGTTCTGTCATTTTCCAAAAATACTATGGATTGTATTAATAAAG
The DNA here is from genome assembly GCA_964467425.1 of uncultured Saprospiraceae bacterium. Classification (GTDB taxonomy): domain Bacteria; phylum Bacteroidota; class Bacteroidia; order Chitinophagales; family Saprospiraceae; genus JAHDHW01. The sequence goes on along the minus strand of CAYXQH010000276.1, from coordinate 4,482 downwards.
AAATTTAAAAATAATAGAACGCAGAACAAGAACGTGTATTCGTCGAAAAGAATGGAAAACAGAGAATTTTTAAAGTAAGTTCTAATACAAAAATAAAGCTATGTCATTCGGTCCAACTAAAATTCACGGTCATTCGGGAACCGAGTTTAAACATCGGAATCCCTATAAAAAATTAAAACGACTTAATAAGATTTTCCTTTTTAAATATGGTGACCTTAATGGGGGTGAAAATAATTGGATAGATAAGGATAGAATCAGAATAGCTGAAAAGAAGAAAAAAGGAAAGCAGCTGACTTATGTGTTTGGCTTTATAGCTTTATTATCATGCATAATTGTTCTGTGTATTAAAACTGTTTTTTATTTAGAAATAACTTATGCTTCGATGCCTCCAAAAATACCATTGAGAATTCCGCATGGGACAGCATTAGTGGAAAAGGATCTGGAAAATATGCCTGCTCTTGAAAAAGGTTATCGAGCCTGGAGTAGTGGTGATATAAAAACAGCAGCTGTTTGGTTTGACGAGGTGAATGAATGTTCCGCGAAATGGTGGCGAAAAGAATATGCCTTAATGGGTATGTATGGCCAAACTTGTAAATGGTAACAAAAGAATTGTCAATCGTATAGGTCGTATAAGCAAATGATCCAAAAAGTTATTGCGAAGAACAAATTGAAATATAATAATCCAAGACTACTTGCTCATGTAAAAGACTATAATCATCAAATGTTCAAGTACCTTAAATGTCCTATCCCAGAAAACTATCAATAGACTTTTGTATCGGGATGAAAAGTATACCAGGCAAACCAATATAAAGTGATGGATGGTAGTAAGTCTCCAGAATCATTTAAAATTCGTGCACTTTTCGCAGTTCGATCATATTCGATGATAATCTTTTTCCCATTGAAAGTATCTTTTATTGGCTTCTTGGACTTTCTCAATTTTTTAAAAGAATAGGCTTTAAATTTCCCATCGACTTCAATTCCAATCACTTTTTCTTTTCGCTGCAGCACATCAGATTCTTTTGAAACCGGGAACATTAATTTTTGAGAAGTTTCATATTTGGTGTAAGGAGAAGAAGCGTAATCTCTCTTTTCACCGGTATCGGTGGAAAGCACCAAAGTGTTTGGATATTTGGAACTCCAGTTTTCTAAAGTCGTAAATTCTGTACTTAAAAGTTTCAGCGATTGTTTAGCGGAAGCTCCCGAAACTGCTTGGCTGGAAATCTGAGACCAAAGAGATTCTGTTTGATGATCGTAGAGCAGGACATCAGAGTTGTACAATAAACCAGAGACTCCAAAAGTGTGCTTTTGATTATCGATCATTGCAGAGAAAGCTGCACCGCTATTACAAAGTGGGCAATAAGTGATAACCACCGCTTCCTTTTCAAAAGTATCATTTACAATTTCATGGAAATTTAAAATCCGAATTGGGTAAGCCTTTGCCAGCCCATTTATTTCGAGGCCGATTACAACATCATCCTTAGAAAGGAAATCATTTGCCTTGTCTAATGAAACAAACTTAGGTTGATTGATTGATGGAATCCCATCTTTTTTAGGACCTCCTTTTTTTATTTCCTCATAAGGTATTTGAAGGTTTGTCATTTCGAATCCCAAAATAGAAGGAGGTGCATCCTGAATGTTTTTGTCAGGAGCGTTCTTTACGTTGCTTCTAAAATTGCGAGGAACCATATCTGCAATCCCTTCTTTGTTCCAATAACCATATTCGACTAGTAGCTCTGGTCGGTTGGTGTATCCGGAAGTATCAATCGGTATATTGTTCTTTCTAGCGAAAAGGTAAGACGTTTGACTTTTAAGATTCCCTTTTGACATACTGTTGTCTTGTTCGATCATATCTTTTTCAGCAGGGTGCCCAAGTTTCGTTGTTGCATTTCCAATAGTGCTTAAGCCGCTGGATTGATCCTTCTCCGCTAAATAAACCACTTGTAAAAAACCACTAAAAGAAAGCTTTTTCTCAGAAGCTTTTTTTCCTTCCTGAATAAGCTCTTTTGGAAGTGCGATGCCTTCGACAGCAAATGTCTTGTTTGATTTTAACCGAGCTCTTTTTAATTCAAAGCCTTCTTTTTTCAGACGATTATTTATTAAGGCATGCATAAAATGAGGGAGCGAACCTTGATAGGCTAATTGTCTTTTTTTCTCCCAGATTTTTTGCTGTTTTTTGTCATCAGGTTTTATTGTTTCAAAAAATGGTTTCCCGGCATAAGAGACTTGTGGTCCTTCTGCTTCAAAATGTTCTAATAAAAAGTAAATGGTATAACCAAGGGATTCATTCTTGATTTTTAAGAGATCGCTTGCGTTTGCTTTAAAGATACCTTCTTTCTTTTCAAATTGTAAAACAGTAGGATTCAATATTTCACATTGTGCTGCATTTTTTGTTGAACCAAAAAACATTTTTTTAAACTTTTTCAAATCTTTTCGCCAGCGTTTATCTTGTTTTGAGGTGACGGTGATTTCCTCTAAGTTTTTAGCGTCCTGAGCTAATCGAAAAGTACGTTCTTTCGTTTCTGCCTTTGTATAGTTTATCGTTCGCTTAGCAAGCTTATAGCTAATGTGAGAAACGACCAGTTCTGATTGTCCCATAGGAGCCTCGAGCGTAAAGGTTCCATCTGGTTGACTCAAAGTACCATAGGTTGTATTTGTGAAAAATACATAAGCGGCATCGATAGGCTTTCCAGTTTCGCTATCTAGGACAATCCCTTTTAATGATTGTGCATTTAAAAAGTATGGAAAAAAAAAGAGGAGAATTAGGAAAAGACGGGCAGTCATTGCTTTTTTATACGATATTATAAAAAATATTTATAGACAGCTATCGCAAGCCCGACAAATCGGATTAGTTCAGGTTTTAAAAGAACTAATTTTCTCAAACTTTTAAATGGCGATTACTCGAAAAATGATTATTTTGCTTTTTTAATATATCTAATACCACTACATTATGCAACCATTTCATCTAGCCTTTCCAGTAAAAGATTTAAAAGCCACGCGAGATTTTTATGAAGGCCTTCTGGGTTGTGGTGTTGGTCGGACCGATGAGCGTTGGATAGATTTTAATTTTTGGGGAGCTCAGATAACTGCCCATTTAGTCGATGAAGATGAAGACAATGAGCCTACGAATGCGGTTGATGGAAAGAATGTTCCGGTTCGTCATTTTGGAGCAATACTGGAAATGGAGGAGTGGGAAAGCCTTGCTCAAAAGCTAAAAGATCACGGGACGGATTTTGTCATTGAGCCTTATGTTCGCTTTAAAGGTGAAGTAGGGGAGCAGGCAACGATGTTTTTTTTAGACCCTAGCGGAAATGCGGTAGAGTTTAAAGCCTTTGTGGATTTTGATATGATCTTTGCTACGTAAATCCGGTTTTAATAAGCGTAGGTGAATTTTCATCATTTTATAATCTTCTCCCACTTCGACAAATCATACCGCATCCCGTTACTTAAAAAATAAAACTCCCGACTACCTTTTGGTAAGTTACGATACTCCTGTTTGTCCGAAGACCACATCTTTCCATCATAAATGGCGACATAAGATTCACCAATGACTTCGAATTCATTTCCCTGAACAATGATACCGGTGTCCTCATCCAAACCAATGCCCAAAAGTTCTGGCCGATTATCTAAAATGTCAAAAATATCAAACTGTCTATTTCTTTTTAAAAGATGTTGGTCAATTGCAATGTTGGAAATAAAACTGAAACCTTCTTCATGGTCACCCATCATGATGGTATTGGTCTTAGTGTCCCCTCTAGCTAGATAAGAACCCTGGATTGTTGCGCCAGCAGAGGAACCAGAGATGACACCCCCGCGATCTAAAACACTTCTTAAAGCTTCCAAAGTTTTGGTACCCATATAGCTATCCACTAATCGCCATTGTCGACCTCCAGTGATCCAAACTCCTGTTGCTGTTTCCAAGGGTTTGTAAAATGTGGGGTCATTAGCTTCTTTTGGATCGGTAGTATGCAAAACTGAAACATTGGTGAATCCTAGATTTGCAAACCTGGTTTTAAAACTTGTAAAGTTCGGGTCACGTTTTAAATAGTCAGATCCGGCTGCAGTTGGGATGACGACGATTTCTGCATCTTTACCACCTGCAAGTTCCGCAAACTTTTCAAAAAAAATAGCCGCTTTTGCAGCTCCTCCTATTACGATGAGCGAACCTTTTTCAGGTCCTTTAGTAATTGGATCCGTATTCTTTTTTAGCGCCATAAGTGTTAAACTTGCCAGGAGGACAAAAGAAAGAACTAAGCTGATAGATGTTTTTAGTTTTTTTGACATTAGGGTGATTTTTTGCCACTACTTTGAAAGGAATAATTTTTTAATGCTGTTTAGCATGTTTACGATTTCGTAATGTTCTACAGAACACCATCCGGAAGAGTCGAATCCATTTTTATTACCCATTAAAACAGAATAGTTTGGGCCAGCCTTAAAATTAGTTTTGACGAAATCAGGATAAAGTATTTGACCCGTACGATTACA
>CAYXQH010000275.1:3772-7807 GCA_964467425.1 uncultured Saprospiraceae bacterium | reverse complement strand
ATGCAAAATATTTCGAAACAAGGTCTTTAATTCCTTTCAATATTACCAACCCCATTTTCTATTTGGGTCGGCAGGATCTATTGTTTCAGGGTCATTATCTATGTATTCAATATTGAAGTTTTTCTCATGGTGCTCAAGTATTTTAACTTCCGTTCTACGATTGTACTGATGTTCTTCTTCTGTACAATCAGAACCGTTTTTACACTTGTTTCTCAGCTTGTTTTCACCATAACCTTTCGCTTTCAATCGGTGTGGACTGATACCGTGTTTGGTGATATATTCGACAGCAGCTTCTGCTCTATTTTGTGATAAAGTTTCGTTGTAAGAGTAAGAAGCCCTCGCATCTGTATGAGAACTCAATTCTACAATCAAAGTAGGGTAGGCTTTCATCAATGTTACGACTTTGTCCAAATCATCTTGTGCATCTTCGCGGATATAATATTGGTCAAAATCGTAATATATATTTTTCAACTCAATAACTTGACCAACTTCTAATCTGTCACCAAATTTGTATCCTGGAGAAATATTCGATTCACCTGGAATTTTATTGCTTGCAAAGAAAATATCGTTTGGATCGCCTGGGCTTAGATAGATGTCAGCAACGATAGTTCCTGCTTGGGTACAATCTTCTCCAACGGTAGTTGCCTGTGCTGTTCCCGGTGAGAAATTGGTTTTTTCTCCTTTCAAAACATAATCACACTCACACTCCAAACAAGGAAAACTATAAAATCCATCTTGATCAGAACGAACAGATTGTTCCTCTCCAGTACAAAGATTGACAATGGTCACTTTTGTACCTGGAATCATTTTGCTTTTGTATTTTTCGTTAATGGTATTTCCTACCAAAGTCAAACAATTCTCACCTTTGAGTGGAATACAAAATTCTTGAATTTCCTCACTTAATCGCTCGAATGTAGTTTCAGCTGTAGCAACAGTGTAACCATTTTTCTTTGCTTCAAAATGGTAGGTCACACCCGGTTTCACATCCATCAAAAATATCCCATCCGTATCAGTTGTATAGGTTGGCACGCTACTATCTTCAAAATCGTTTAGGTCTTTTTTTAGTTTTAAAATGTACTCATCTTTGTTTTCAGTTTCTACCAAACGCATCACGAAATCTTCGTCGATATCCACAATTTCTCCTTCTTCCGTAACTTCTCTCACGATGACTTCTGTGGCTGCAATTCTATTATCCGTTCCATCTTCATAAGTACAAATTTGTACTGGAATTGTATTTTTCTTATTGACAACTCCTCTTCTGAAACTGTAAATATCATCTTGCCCAAAACCACCATCTCGCGCAGAAGTCAAATATCCTTCCGTACCAGTTGGGTCTAAAATAAATCCAAAATCATCCATCGGAGAGTTGTATGGAATTCCCATATTTTGTGGTTCCAACCACATCGAATCGGAAATCATTTCGGTTTGGTAAATGTCCAATCCACCAACGCCTTCCAATCCATTCGATGCGAAATACAATGTTCCATCATCATGCACAAAGGGAAATAATTCGTTCCCTTTTGTATTGATTTCTTCACCAAGATTCATTGGCTGAGACCAACCGTTTCCTCTTTTGTTTACGACATATAAATCCATTCCACCGTAACCACCTGGGCGGTCAGAGGCAAAATATAATTTACGACCATCAGGAGAAAGACTTGGATGTACTTCCTCATGTTGTTGGTCATTGAAATTCATTTCTTCTGGTTCAGACCAGTTTTTACCAGATTTTCTTGAGCGGTAAATTTGTTGTTTCATTACGCCTTTTTTGGTGTTTCTTCTTTTACCATCATAGTGGTTACTTGAGAAATAAAGGGTCTTTCCATTTTTAGAAAAAGAAACTGGACCATCATGGAATTTCGAAGTCAAAGCATGAGAAAATTGCTCTGGCTCAGAAAGACTTCCATCATCATTTTTGGTCGAACAATACAAGGAAGTAAAGTTGTCATCCATCCAAATATCTTTGCGACCTGCATCCTCTGGTACGCCTCTCGTTGTCACGAAAACAATTCCATCTTTACAGTAAGAAGGACTGAAATCCAATTTCTCTGTATTCAAAATTTCTTCGTTTTTGATCTCAACACCATCTACCTGGAAATCGCGGATACGATCAATGGATTGTGCCAATAATTCTCCGCGACGATCATCTGCACCTTCACCAACCATCTCGTCATATCGGAGATAATATTCTTTAGCTTCCTCCAATTTATTATTGCTCTGGAGCGCCTGTGCGTAATGCAAAATATGAGTCGGATCATTGCTCTTTTCAACGACTTCTGAATACCAAATTTCGGCATTCTCAGTGTCGTGATTTAAGCGGTAGCTATTGGCAACCTTCGCCAATTCTTCTACGCTTAGATCCTCCATTTTTTCATACTTCGGTATTGAAACTTTGAAGCCGTATTTTTTGTAGATCTTATTGGCTGTTTCGATCTGACCTATCAAGCTGAAAGAGCTTAAAAGGAAAATCGCCGTTAAAAATTTAATCGTATTTCTCATTACGCTTAGCTTAAAATATGTTCTATTTTGTTGAAAATCAATCAGTTATGTTTGGGTCTTGTCTCAAGTGGTGACTTTCCGTCACCTTTTGAGTTCCTTTGGCAAACTCAGGAGGTGATGGGAAATCACCGCCTGAGGTGCTGCTAAAAGTTCTTATTCTTTTTAGAAGAAAAACCTCGGATTCGTCAATTTGTTATCGCTCTGTTTCATACAATATTCTAAGAAAATCTCAAATGTTCCAGAACTAAATTCTCTTACTTCAGAAAGTGACATATCGTACGATCCACCTATTTTAAATTTATTAAAATTAAGGTGAACCAAAAGGTCAAAAGAATCACCACCACTAAAGTCAAAACCACCCAAACGATAGGTTCCTCCAACGCCAACGGTGTTGTAAAAAACCACACTTGTATGAAGGTCTAAATCCAATGGAGCATCGTTGACATATTTTATCATGGCCGCTGGTTTAACCGCGATTTTATCATTACCTAATTTCAAACCAAACATTCCGTAATAGTGCGGTTCTTCGATTGCAAAATCAGAATTGTTTGTAATTTGAGAAAAGCTCAAATCATTTTTTACAACATAAGGAACCGAAATTCCTGCGTAAAATTTATCATGTAGGTAATAAATTCCTGCGCCAAGATTGGGCAAAATTTTATTGAAATTTCCATCCATTACGGACACATCATTTGGGTCAATGGCGGTTGATTGAGTGAAATCAACAGTATAACTTCTCATACTGGCAGAAAGTCCAATACTCAATTTTCCTTTCTTAAAAGGAACTCGATAAGCATAAGATAGACTTCCCCAATAGGAATTCGTAGGCCCGATTTGATCTCTTTGAAGACTCACCCCAAAACCTACTCGATTATTCAAAAACGGAGTATGGAAATTGAATGATTGAGAATTTGGTGCCCCTGGAAATGCAATCCACTGACTACGATGAATTGCAGAAAAACATGGATGTTCATGTGCCCCAGCATAAGCCGGATTGAACGCCAATTTGTTGAACATGAAAGCCGTGTACTGTACTCCCTGTTGAGCATGTGCAAACGTAAAGCTTGCGATGGTTAAGACAGTAAAGAGTAGTTTTTTCATTATAATAAATTTTCTAAAAAGTAAGTATGTTTTAAATCACGAGTTTCGTGTTACGAGTGACGGGTTAACTCGTAACCCGACACTCGCAACTCGAATATTTTATCGTTGCAAGAATATATATCCGTTCAAGATGGTCTGCTGAGGATCATTGATATGTAAGATGTAGTAGTAAGTTCCTACAGGTAAATCATCTCCTCTGTAAGTACCATCCCAGTCATTCAAGTAATTATCACTTGTGTAAACTTCATCTCCCCATCTGTTGAAGATTTGAATCGTACTTCCTTCATATAATTGTAAACAAGGAATCACGAAAGTCTCATTGCTACCATCATTGTTCGGTGTAAAGATGTCTGGAGCTTCACACTCCGCATCCAATCCGATTTCGATGACAACTCTTGCTTCAGAACATTTCTCCAAACAATTGATATTACACAA
>CAYXQH010000275.1:0-3672 GCA_964467425.1 uncultured Saprospiraceae bacterium | reverse complement strand
TCGTTACTTCCAAGTTCGAGATTAGCCATGAGACTTGAACTTTGATCAGGTCGTGTGATGTAACTATCATTGTCTGGGTCACCCAAACTCCATTCACCAGTACCTCTGAAAATCTGTCTTGCAGCTAATGTGATAGTATCGTCACAGATGAAAATATCATCTCCAAGCGCAACAACGTCACGTGATGCTTCATCAACTTGAGCCACTACAAATGAACTTCCTCCGCCAGTGGTCACATCCATTGGGTTGCTTTCACAACCGTTTTGAGATGCCACAACAAAATAGGTTCCGTTGATACTTGCATCCGCATTCGGGAAACTCAATGTTGGGCCAGTTGCTACCAGTACATTTCCGATAGAATCAAACCACATGTAAGTCAAGTTGGTATCTAAGTTTGTAACGGTCAACTCTAAATCTTCTCCTTCACAAACTGGTCCGTTTGACAAACTCACTGGTACCGCAATCGCATCCTGTACAAATACTTCTGTTGTATCTATGCCCGTAGAACAGCCATTGAAAGAAACAATTACGCCGTATTGACCAGCATTTCTAATATCCGCATCTTCTACAATTGGGTTAGAAAGGTCGGATGTGAATCCGTTTGGTCCTACCCATTCGTAAGTTGCACCCGGTATGAATGGCGTTTCTAACTGAATCGTTTCACCATCACAAAGTGGGTCAATTTGGGTAGAGTTATTTTCTGCAATTGGGTCAGCAGGTATCGGACTTACTTCAACAATCGATGGCGCAGAAGCAAACGAACTACAACCATTCACCGTAACGGTCAATACATATTGTCCAGCATCTGCCTGCGTCAATGAATCCAAGAATGGGTTCTGTTGATTTGAAACATATCCATTAGGTCCCGTCCATTGGTAAAGAACATTTCCAACGGTTGTAACACTTGGCGTCGTCAATTGAATTGCATCACCTTCACATCCTGGGCCATTATTTTCAACTACTGGCGTCAATGGTTGTGATGTCACTTGAACTTGTTGTGAAATTGGATTTGAAACACAATGCCCATTTCTAACTGAAAGTGTATAGATACCTGCATTTTGAGCTCCAGCTCCAAAAATCAATGGGTCTTCAACAAAACTGGTGAAACCATTCGGTCCAGTCCATTCGTAAATTGCACCTGGCAGAGTTGGTGCTTCTAACTCTATGGTATCGCCTGCACAGTATGGGCCTGTATTCGAAACATTACTAACTGTAGGCATTCCTAATACTTCTACTTCTACCAAAGTCGCATCTGTTGAGTCTGACGAACAGCCATTCATTTCAACCATCAAGTAGAAATCATAGAATCCAGCAGGTTGGTCAAATAGAGTCGTATTTGAGTTTGTTGAAATCAACGTTCCATTATTGACTGGGTTACCTTCAAACCAACTGTAAGTAACACCCGGAAGCGTTCCTGCAAATAAGTTGATTTCCTCTCCTTCACAGATTGGACCATTCGCATTCGCAGGTGGAGCAACTGGGATAGGATTAATCTGAACATTCACTGGTTGTGAAATTTCAGAACGACAACCATTTCCACTCAACACTCTCACTTGCCAGATTCCAGTCTCATACATCTGCGGATTATCTGTTGCAGTAATGAAAGTCAAACTGTCAAATGTCCAAAGTGGATTGTTCGGATCATTTACGTTACCGAAGTTTCCGTTTGGACTTGCACCTGGTGCAATCCATTGGTAAGTATGACCAAACACATCATTTGTTGAAAGGAAAATAGTATCTCCATCACAAATGTTGAAATCTGCATCAATTACTGGTGTCAATGGTTTCGCTTCGATGTCAACCAACAAACTTGCAACTTCTGATTTACAATTATTATTTTCTACTTCTAAAGTATAAATACCTGCATGTATCAATTCAATATCTGTAATCGCTGGTGGATTTTTCTCACGAGAAGTGTATCCATTTGGTCCAGACCATCTATAACTATTTGCCACAGTGGTAGTGCTCAATTGAATGATTCCACCTTCACACATCATCATATCAGCTGGTACATTTGGCATTGCTGGCATTGGTGTCACTTGTACGTTTGCATTTCCAGATACCTGAGAAGTACATCCATCAACTGTAACGGTCAATGTGAAGTTTCCATCATGCGCAGCTACGAAAGCTGAGTCAATGGTCAACGATGGATTTCTTGTCACGATGACCGAACCATCTGCCAATTGCCAGTTGTAATAAATACTATCACCCACGTAAGGCGTCACCGCCAAGTCAAGCGTTTCACCTTCACACACCGTGTTATCCATTATCATTACGATTGGAGTCGCAGGCGCGTTTTTGGTAATAACCACAGTAGACATCGGAAGGGAAGTACATCCTTCTGCATCCGTAATTATCACTGAATAAGTTCCAGATAAATCAATATTTGCAAAAGGAATCACTGGGTTCGCAGCCAAAGAACTGAAGCCATTTGGACCTGACCATACGTAAGTGTATGGAGCAGTTCCGCCAGTTGCTTGCGCGGTCAATTCTAAGTTATCTGTAATTCCAATACAGTTACCACCATTGTTGATTGGCGTAGCTGTTGGAGCTGCATCAATTGTAACAGTTGTAGAACCGATTGGTGAAGTACATCCATTTTCAGTAACGGTCAACCAATAAGTATGTGTGCCTGCCGTCAATCCATTTATTGATGGATTTTCTTGTGTTGAAATCGGCGTTGCGCTTATTGTTGCTGGATTCACATCGTACCAAGTATAACTTGCAGATGCATCGTAGCTTCCACCAGCCAACAAATTGAATGGACTGTTTTCACAAACAGAACCATCGTTGGTTGGTGTTGGCATTGCTGGAATATCATTAATGACCATTTCTATCGCAGTAGCTGGTTCTGATTCACAACCATTTGCATCAACACAAATCACAGCCCACATTCCATCATCATAAGCTGAGTTACCAGCTGGGATAGTTGTGGTGTTAACATTAGTCGTTAACAATGGGTTGGAAAGGGTAGAAGTACTTGACCCTGCAGGTCCAATCCATCTGTAAGTTGCACAAGTCGCACTTGTTGTGATAACCATTGGTTCTCCTTCACAAATAGGACTGTTGGTCTGAACTGTTGGAGTTGCAGGTTTCTCATTTACAACTACTTGAAGTGTGGCAGTTGGAGAAGTACAATCACCTAAAATCACATACAATTCGTAAGTACCTTCATTAATATCAGTTGCGTCACCCGTTACGATTGGTTCGCGAATATTGCTGGTGAAACCACTTGGTCCTACCCAGAAGTATTCATCTGCTATAGTCGGAGTCGTCAATTGAATCAAGCCACCTTCACAAATTGTTACATTTGTTAAAATTGGTGCTGCAAGTGTTCCAATAATATCTAAATTCACTGCTGTTGAAGTTAAGGACTCACATCCATCAACAATCACACTTACTGTATATTGACCTGCATCATTAGGGCCAACTTGTGGAATTGTCAAAGTTGGAAGGTCTTGGTAAGCACCACTTGTGGTAGTCCCCAAAGGTCCAGTCCATTCATACCTCACATTGAATCCGTTGTAAAGTGGCGCGTAAATCACATATTCACTTCCTTCACAAAGTTCTGTTGAACTTGCCGTTAAGGTTGGTTCATCAGGTTGCTCCGTCATGATAACGTTCACTTCATCGGTTGCGCTACAGCCGTTCGCATCCGTTACAGTTATTTTA
>CAYXQH010000274.1:0-7834 GCA_964467425.1 uncultured Saprospiraceae bacterium | reverse complement strand
GTAGTAAACGATTCATTTGTTTTCCGGAACCTAAATCTTTTCGTATTTCTTTCAGCACTCTTTTTTGTGCATTGGTCAATTCGAAAGGTAGTTTTTCTTTAAAAAAGCGATTAAAATGATTGCCTATAGTTGGGAAGGGGAAGCCTTTTATTTCGTCCTTGCGACGGCGTCGAATTTGCAAAAGGCGAAGCTGTAAAAAGAACAATTCTTCAAACTTCAACCGATTTCTGGCTGTATCCAATTCTTTTTGTGTAGTAGGAAAGTGTATGTTTTTTAATGCTTGAAATCGAGATGGAAATTTAAATTTTTCTAAAAAGTAATTGGGAAGATTTTCAGAAATATCCCTTTCACTGATCTTTTGAAATAGAAGTTCCATTAGTTTTCGTTGACCCTTAGCATCAAGATTTTTAGCATTTAATTTTTCGGTAGAAGGATAAACGGGCGCGAAGGTGGAAGCTTTTTTATTATTTGCTAAATTGACTGGTTCGATTTCTGGATGAGGAATATTCGTTTTTCCACGAAATGAATTGACTCGTCCATAGACCACATACTCCTTGCCGATAGTCAGATTTTTTTCCAGCCAGTAAACCCCTTTAAACCAAACCAATTCAATAGCGCCGGTATCATCTCTGAATTTGCCTACCAATCTTTTTTTACGACCATCTCCAATCGAATTTAATCGCCTCAAGGTCCCTCGAAGTTGAACAACGTCACTTTGCGAACTAATATCTCGTATTTTGTGAAATTGAGTTTTGTCCACGTATCGATAAGGGAAGTGCATTAGCAAATCACCAAAAGTGAAAATCCCTAATTCCTTTTTGAGCATATCACCCCGAGTAGGACCGACGCCTTTTAGGTATTCAATGGAACTATCTAATATGGAAGATGGTTTGTTCAATGGTTATTGATCGATTTTTGCAAATTTAATAATATCGGATGAGTCTTATAGAAGGATTATACTATTTTCTATCTTTGTGACTTAATTAAAAAGAGAAACAGGTGTCATCACTCAAAAGTTTAAGATCCTGGTTTTAAACTTATGTGTTGATTAATCCTAAAAATTATAATAATGGGAAGTAAGCGGCAAAAGCAAGTTGCAGAACTAGTAAAAAGAAATTTTGGTATTTTATTACAACAAGAAGGAAGTCTTTTGTATGGAGATGAAGCATTGGTTACGGTGACTTCTGTAAAGTTGAGCCCTGATATGGGGATTGCCAAAATATATTTGAGCGTATATAATACAGATAATAAGCAGGCGGTTATTTTGCAAATGGAAAATGGACATTTCCATTTAAAACAAAGCTTTGCCCAACGGGTAAGAAAGCATATGCGCCGTGTTCCTCAGCTTCAGTTTTATTTGGACGATACTTTAGATGAGATGTATCGGCTCAATGCACTTTTTGACCGATTAGAAGATCAAAATCAAATGGGAAAGGAGGAAGAGGAATAAGATTTAAAACGTAGAGGTTCGACATTCCACATTTTTTACTCCACATTAATACGCTTTGCAATTCCTTTTGGAATTCGAATCTGCTCTTTTTCAAAAAGAATTTCAATAATGTCTTCTTCCTTTTTACGGACAGTAAAAACAGAGCCGGGTAGTAATCCTAACTGCCAAAGCTCCGAGCTGATTTGACTATCCGATTGCTTTTCAGCTATTTTTGCCATTTGATTAATAGCCAATTGTATTAAAGGATTTGATGGAATTCCTTTTTTTGTAGGTATTGGTGAGCCATGCGGATCAGTGGAAGGGAAGCCTAGTTTTTCATCGACTTCATCTAGTAATTCATCTGTCAGTAAATGCTCATACTTCTCTGCGTCTTCATGAATTTGTTCTTCGGTCAAACCAATTTGTTGCACTAAATAAGTTTCCCATAAACGATGGGCACGAACCAATCTTTTAGCCGCATCTATACCATTTCCGGTTAGTGCGATATGCTGCGGTGAATAGTCAACCAGGCCATCTATCTTAAGCTTTTTTAAATGAGATCTCAACCTTCCGGCACTAAAACCTAAGCGATTGAATAAGGCTTGAAAAGCAAGCGTTCCTTTTTCATGAAGCTTAAGTGATTGCTTCAATGTATCCTCTAATTCTATTTTTAATTGTAATCTTCGTTTTCTGAAAAAGCTAAATAATAAGCCTTTTTTTGGAGCAAAGAAAACAGTCAATAAATAGATAAATGCAGAAGTTACCGCCATCGCAGGCCCTGGAGTTGTTTCAAAAACGTTGGCGAGAATCATTCCGATTACTGCAGAAATTAGACCAACGAATCCGGCAATGACTAATACTCGGTTTAAGCGATCAGATAATAATAGCGCTGTTGATGCTGGAGTAATTAGCATTGCAACGACTAAAATAACCCCTACGGTTTGAAGGGAGGAAACGACTGCAAAAGAAAGTAATAACATTAAAAAATAATGAATCACCGTGACGGAAATGCCCATCGTTTCTGCAATAACAGATTGGAAGGTAGAAACAAATAAGTAGCGGTAAAAAATAGCAATACTTGCTATCACATAAACCGTTACAAACGCAGTGAGATAAATATCCTGATTCGAAATACCCAATATTTGACCAAACAGAAAATCTTTTACATCTAAATGTACACCGTCTTCTCGACTGATTTTTGAAATACCCATAACTCCAATGGAAAACATTGCTGTGAAGACAATTCCAATCGCTGCATCGTTTTTCGTTTTTACATTATTCTGAATCCACGTAATTCCAATTGCCGTAATCAGTCCGGCAATCGAAGCGCCAACAAAAAATCCAAGCGCAGAATAGCCAACGACAACAAAGGCTACCACGACTCCGGGGAGAATTGCATGCGAAAGTGCGTCCCCAATCAAAGCCATATTTCTCAATACAATAAAGCAGCCCAAAACTCCGCAAGTAATACCAACCAGCGAAGAGGCAATTAAGGCTCTAATAGCCCATTCTTCATGCGTAAACGTATATATGGTATCGTAGATTTCTGCCATTTTTCAACTCATTTTCAAAAAACAAAGTATACACAGCTTACGCTGTATTGTAAAAGTACAAAAAATTTTGACTTAGTAAAATAAATTTTTAGACTGGTCTAAAAATAATCACCTAATCGATAAGCTCGCTGAGCATTCCTTCTTTCATAGCATAGGCAGAAACTGAAATGGTGTGGATAGGTGCTTGATCTAATATAAATTGAATTAAAATGAGGGCAACAATGATCATTTCGGCACGGGAATCTGGAATGCCGGGCATGTCTAATCGCTCTTGGAGATTGGTTTTAAGCAGTTGTTCATAAAGTGGTTGAAAGTTTTCCACACGTACAATACCATGCACAGCGGTTAACTTCTTTGGACAGAGCAGAGCTTCTAAAACATCGAAAGTGCCGGATGCACCAATTAAAATAGCGGGAGTATATTTTTTTAGTTGAGTCTTTAAAGGGTTTAAAGTTTGGTTTAAATAATCCAGAAGTGTAGTAACCTCCTGTGAAGAAATCGGATCGTTTTGATGAAAATTATTAAACAAAACTGCTGCTCCAACGGGGAAACTTTGAGCCCATTTTACGCCGATATTATCGGCGAGGATAAATTCAACACTTCCGCCACCAATATCCATGATAAGTGCAGTGTTTTCCTTTAGATCGACAGCCTGAGAGACTCCTTTATAAATTAAATGTGCTTCGCGTTCACCGGGGATCAATTGAACTTCAATTCCAGTTTCTTCAAACGTTCGTTGAATGAAATCAGGGCCATTACTTGCTGTTCGTAATCCTGCCGTTCCAAAGCTCTTAACATTGGAAACCTGATAAGAATCTATAATTTCTTTGAATTGTTTCAAGGCTTTTATACCTCTTTCAAAAGGAGCATCGCCAATTTTTTCGATGCCATTTTCAGCAAGCTTTATAAAAATTCGTTTTCGAAATAGTTCTTTAAAAACTGTAGTAGGATCTTTTTCAACTATTAAAAGATGAAAAGTGTTTGTTCCAAGATCTATGACTGCATATCTTTTTTTCATTGAATTTGTTGCTTGGCTTTATTCACAGATTCTACAATCTGGTTGTAAAAATTAACCCCATCCGGAGTAAGAAGATTTGAGTAGGTCCTCTTGCCATTTTCGAAAAAAACGTAAAAGGCGCAACCTCCAGCAAAATAAATTTCGGCCTGCATCAGATCTTCTCCATCTTTTTTATAAAATATACGTCCGATGGCTTTTTCACAGCGGTCTTTTGTCTTGGTTTCAGCAGGCGTCTCCGAGATGTGTCGTAAATGTGCCTGCGCAGATTGCGCATCACTTACACTAGAACTAATAGGTAGTTCATAAAAGACATAGTCGATTTGATTGCAATTTTCATAAAGGCCTGTCATCATATCCATTGTAAGGCTTGGTAGATAAAGACCTGAAGCAGGAATGGAAACCCCAGAATTGGCCGAGTTGTTTACAGCAGAAGATTTTTCAGGAGTATTAGTACAAGCTGTTATAAGAAAGACAAGCAAGCAAAATAAAGTTGGTATAATTCGATTCATAAAAATGACTTTATCAGTTTAAAACATATAAATAAGCTGGAGTGTAAGAAACTTTGAAATAAGAGGAATTCTAACCGGTGTTAGTCCGTCTCCATTTCTATACAATGGATTGAGTCCTCTGGAAAACCTGCCAGTAATTCCAAAATTTGAATTGACATAATAGGTAGTGCCGACTAGAACAGAGATGTCATCCTGTCTGAAATCCATACTCAATGGTACGAAAATCGAATTTTCATCTTCATCATCAATTTGAGTATTGAGTAATCTTCCATAAGAGAATCCAACATGAAAATGAAGCTTATAATATTCCTCGGATTCATGGAGCCAATCTTGATAATTGAATATCACAGGAACAGAGACGTAATTATTAGTGATTTTAAATGGAAAAAAATTGTCATCAAAAATACTTTGAGAACGACTTCCTCGCTGATCAAACAGCAATTCGATGCTTAAATCGACTTTGTCATTGATGATAGCGACTCCTCTGAGTCCGCCAGTAATTCCGGGTTTAATATAACCATTAGATCGATCTCCATCAATTTGAGAAAAATTTGAACCTAAAATTATTCCTGCCTTAAATCGTTGGTCCTGCGCAGATGCTTGTTCAAAAAAGCCAAGGCTGATTAAAACAAAAATCAATATTAATTTTCGAAACATATCTGGATTTTAAGAGTCTATAAATAGCTTAAATTTTTATTAAAACGTACTTTGTACAGTAATAACTGCTTGAAGTCAACTATATTTTACGATATTTGTTCAACCAGTTCTTGCGAAGATACAGGAGCTTTTTAAAAATACTATAAATACCATGTTTAAATATACCAAACATCAGTTGAAGAAAATCGAAGGCCTAATGGAAGAAATTGGCTATACGATTCGATATGAACGAGGAAATTTTCAATCGGGTTATGCGCTAGTTGAAAACCGAAAGATTGCTGTGATCAATAAATTCTTCGATACAGAAGCTCGTATAAATAGTCTTTTAGAAATATTGTCCTCTATTGAAGTTGATACCTCCAATTTTGAAGAAAAGACTGTAGAATATTATCACCTCTTAACCACTAAGGTTCTTTCAGAATTAAACGCAACGGAAGAAGTGGAAAACCCCGCCTAATTTGAAAATCACTTTTTTAGGTACTGGAACTTCTCAGGGCGTCCCCGTTATTACCTGTAACTGTGAAGTTTGTCGCTCTCCTGATCCTCGCGATGTTCGATTGAGAACTTCAGCATTGATAAGCGTAGGATATAAAAATTTTGTTATTGATGTGGGGCCTGATTTTCGGCAGCAAATGCTCCAAAATAATATTGTAGATATAGAAAGTGTGCTTATTTCGCATGAGCATAATGACCATATTATTGGTTTGGATGATCTTCGCCCCTTTAATTTCCGCTACCGAAAAAATATGCCAATCCATTGCACATCCCAGGTCGCAGCAAGTTTGAAAGAACGGTTTGCTTATGCTTTTTCAGACAATCCCTATCCAGGGGCTCCCAGGTTTGAAGTCAAAGAAATTATAGCCAATCAGGAGTTTATATCCTCTGGGCAAAAAATTATCCCATTTGAAGTCATGCATGGTAAAATGCCAGTGATGGGATTTAGGTTTGGCGATCTAACCTATATTACTGATGCTAAAAATATTGAAGACACTGCCATCGAAAAGATAAAAGGTACAAAGCTACTGGTGGTAAATGCATTGAGACATGAAGAACATCATTCACATTTTAATTTAGAAGAAGCTTTAGCATTCATTAATAAAGTAAACCCTGAAAAGACATATTTAACGCATATTAGCCATAAAATGGGGGCTGCTGCTACTATAAATAAGGAACTTCCACCCAATGTTTCTTTGGCTTATGATGGCTTGGTGCTGAGTGTTTAATCGTATTTCCTTTCCTCTAAACCTTCTTAAAAAATTATACAAGAAATTCCGTTTTCGATTCTAACTATAATTTGGGTGGGAGTGGAACTTCCTATAAAAAAGCTACGTAAAAGTCGTTGAAAGCTATTAAGATTGTTATAAATATGTCTTTGGGCAATTTATTGAACTTTTTTAGGTTAAGTCTCTGTGAAATAATTCCTATATTACAGTATGAAGAAATTTTACTTATTGCTCTTTTTCTTCTCCTTTAGTTTTGCATTGCTTGCACAGCAAGCACCGCAGTATAGTCTGTATATGTTAAATAAATACAGCTATAATCCAGCTTATGCCGGTTTTGATAATTCGCTAAGTGTAACAGGAGTTTTTAGAAAGCAATGGGTAAATCTGGATCTAAGTCCATCCACTCAAAATATAAATGCGCATATGCCAGTATATTATTTAGGAGGAGGACTTGGCATAAATCTTGAAAATGATGCGATAGGCGCTGAAAGAAATGCCAATGTAAGTATTTCATATAATTATATGTTGCCTGTGAGCAAAGCCAGTACACTTTCATTTGGATTAGCAGCAGGGCTTGTTCAAAAGTCTTTGGATGGAACAAAACTTAGAGCCCCTGGAGGTCTGTATACAGAACCACCAAATATTGATCATAATGATCTTTTTATCCCAAATAGTAATGTTAGTGCCATTGCTCCAATAATCAATGTAGGTGTATATTTCCATAGTGAAAAAATGGAAATAGGAATGTCGAGCTCAAATGTTACAGAGCCTAAAGCTAGTTTAGAAGGTACTACTGAAACCATTGATATAACCTATGTTCGAAATTATTTTTTTAACTTTGCAACTAATTTTGAAATTGGGAGAAGTTTTATAGTTGAACCTTCGTTGTTGTTGAAATCAGATTTAATAGAAACACAGATAGAATTTTCAACAATTATGACTTTCAATGACAATATATTCGGAGGTGCATCGTTTAGAGGTTATAATTCCAATTCTAATGATGCGGTCGTCCTCCTGGCTGGCTACAAACTAAATGAAAACATAACCCTTGCTTATGCTTATGATATAACTTTATCTGGCTTAGCAAATGTCAGCAGGGGATCACATGAGATCATGCTCAATTACAATCTGAATAAGGATATAGGCAAAGGTAAATTGCCAAAAGTTATATATAATCCACGCTTTTTATAGAGAATCGCCGAAAATACATTTTAAAAAAACCTAATTTTTAGTATTAAATAAAGGGTTTCAATACTTTATATTTTGAAATATGCGTTATTAGTACGCTTTTTGTATAAGTTTTGATATAAATAAGCTAAAAATCAAAAAGATATTTTTTGATTTGAAACCCAAAGAAACTATATTTACGTTCGCTTTTTAGCAAATTCAATCTTAATCTGAAGGAAAACTCGGGTGTTAAAATGAAAAAACTATTCAAATTTCTT
>CAYXQH010000273.1:0-7841 GCA_964467425.1 uncultured Saprospiraceae bacterium | reverse complement strand
TAAATTATTACTCTAAATAATATGATAATCAAGCCTTAATGAATTTATTATATTATAAATTATAATTAATTTGTTTTGTAACTATTAAAGCAAATACAAGAAATATTATAGCAAAATATTTTAATATGAACTTTTTAAATTGGCTTGGAGCAGAAATTCTAATTTTGTATGATAAATTGAAAATTCACTGATGTTTCCATGGCCAGCGCCTTCAATCGTTGTAAGGTTTTTTGAAGGGAAATTGGTCTTTTCTGCGAGGGCAACAGCATGTTGATAGGGTGTTAACTGATCATTTGTAGCCGCAAAAATATGAATAGGACACAAAAGGTTTTGCATTTTAGAAATATTACGAAATTGATATCTCATCAACCACCTGACTGGAACAAAGGGAATGGTTTTATTGGCCATTGCAGGCATGCTCTTATAAGGTGTTTCCAAAATTACTAGTTTCGCTTTTACTTTTGTAGCAAGCTCTGTAGCGATTCCGCTACCCAGAGATCTTCCATAAATTATTATTTCGGATTCTTGCCAGTTATTTTTGAGAAAATTATAAATCATCAATGCATCCTCATTAAGTCCGTGCTCGCTTAATTTGCCAGTACTTTTGCCATAAGCTCGATAATCCGGCATAAAAACATCAAAGCCTTTTTGAGTGAAGTCTTCGGCTACATAGCCCCAACTTTCTAAGGCTTGAGAATTTCCATGAAAATACAATATGATTCCTTTTGGATTTGAAGTTTTAAAATGGAGTGCGTGAATAGTTCCATTTGGAATAGGAAAGTAATGCTCTTCAAAATTACTGTATTGTTGAAAAGTGTAATCCTTATCTAGTTTTGTAGGTCTAAAAATAAATAATTCCTGCTTTAAATATAATAACAAGCAAATAAGCAGGTAAATGACAAAGACGCCTATCAAAAATTTAAAAACCATATACTTCATTTTGACTTTTCTTGATTAGCTCTAAATACGAAATAAGAACCAATTTGTTAAATCTCAAACATTCTCAATACAAAACCGTATGAAATCATTAGATTAAATAGAAAAAAGGATCGAGTTTTGTCGGGAGCCTACACGTATTTCCTAAGAGCAACTTCCTTTATTATTTAATTTCAGGTATTTTGCAATATAAAATTCAAACATGAAAATAGTATCCATCTTCCTTTTCCTCATTTTACCTGTCTTTAGTTTCGCTCAGTCCAATTCGAATGCAACTACTTTACAAGCAGATGATCGCCTTGTTGAGGCTTTTGGATCGGAATATATTAATAAATTGAAAAATGAAAACCCCTTTTTGATAAAACGATGGAATTTTTACCTGGATCATGCCTACATTATTACGGATGAAGTAACTGGAAAAGAGGCAAATTATAAAACGATTCAGATTGAAGATTTAGCCAATATTAATATACTAAAGGTCGAAAAAGAGCAAAAATTAGAACGCGCTTGGGATGTTCCGACCATCTATAAAATTGAGCATACAAACAAATTGCTAATTTTTTATTCAGGAAAGGATTTTAATAAAAAACTTAAAGAACATCTTAATCAATAAAACAAAGGCTATTGGCTTGTTCTTTCGCTATTTTAAGTGTATTTTTACGTAGCTTTCCTATTAAGAACAGCCCTAATTATATAGTTTTCTATTTCCTTCTGCAAAAAATTGTCTTTTTACTATGAAAAAGGTAATAGAATTGCCAGATTAGTTATA
This sequence comes from uncultured Saprospiraceae bacterium, assembly GCA_964467425.1. Taxonomy (GTDB): domain Bacteria; phylum Bacteroidota; class Bacteroidia; order Chitinophagales; family Saprospiraceae; genus JAHDHW01. Next base: position 6,136 of record CAYXQH010000273.1, on the reverse strand, counting down.
TCTCCCATGTACTCCAATTCATCGAATTGAGATGTATTTTGAATCAAATAAAAAACTGAAACTTAACATGAGAAGTCAATCTCTTCTTACTTTTTTCCTTTTTCTTATTAGCTACAGTCTTTCGGGGCAAATTTTCGTAATGGATGGAAGTCCAGTAACTTCATGTAGTGGTTTTTTCCTGGATAGTGGTGGAGGAAACGGAGACTATAGTGCGAATGAAAATTATACGACTACTATTTGTTCTGACGGTATCAGTGGGACGCATGTGAAGTTAAATTTTTCTGGAGTTTTCATTGAAGGAGGGGATATGCTTTGCTTTTTTGATGGACCTGATGCAACAGCACCTCAATTAAGTTGTCATACTGACTTTTTACCAAATACTCCATTTATTATTCAGGCAACTGCTGCAAATCCCAGTGGATGTGTAACAGTAACATTTAATTCTGATGGCACAGGACAGGATGCTGGTTTTAGTGCAGATATAGATTGTATTCCTTCTTGCCAAACAATTCTAGCAACTTTGATAAGTACTGATCCGGTTGTTATGCCCGTAGATACTGGCTATATAGATATTTGCCCGGGTGATCGAGTATTTTTTAATGCAACTGGAGAGTATCCACAAGATGGATTAATCTATAATCATTCGGATTTTACATCAAGTTTTACTTGGGATTTTGGAGATGGAAATTCTGCTGTTGGACCAAACACTTCGCATATTTATGAGGAACCTGGTGGTTATGTTGTGGAGTTATATATTGAAGATCAATTGGGATGTACCAATACCAATTTTATTTCTCAAAGAATCAGAGTGTCTACTTATCCTGACTTTGAAATAGCAGGAGATATTCCAGACCAAATTTGTGCAGGAGATACTATTTCCTTAGATGCGAATGTGACTAACATCGATAGTACATTTGAAGTTTCTGTTACGCCAACCCCGGGAGGCTTTCCAACAGGTGGAGTGCGGTCGGATTCCTTACCACTTCCAGATGGAACAGGAGCCACTTATTCTACCAGTATTGTTTTTAATAATTTTTCACCAGGACAAGTTTTGACAGACATCAATGATTTGCTTTCTATTTGTGTCAATATGGAACACTCCTGGATGCACGATTTACAAATTGATCTGGTATGTCCGGATGGTACTACCGTTGTTTTACAACAACAAGTTTTTCAGGGATTATGCCTTTTAGGAATTCCTGATGAAACAGATGAAGGACTTGATCCTCCTTTGCAAGGAGTTGGTTGGGATTATTGCTGGACACCTGGAGCGACTAATGGCAACTGGACGGAGTATTGGCAGAATACGGGAGTAGGTACATTACCAGAAGGTGATTATAATGCTTTCGGAAATCTGGAAGACTTTTTAGGATGTCCACTCAATGGAGAATGGACTATCGTCGTACAGGATTTATGGGGGATAGATAATGGTTGGATATTTGAATGGAGTATAGACTTCGCTCCAGAGCTTTATCCAAATGTCGAAACATTTACACCCGAATTAATTAATTGGCAATGGGAAGATAATTCAACTATTGTTTATTATTCAAATGACTCCATCACTGCGGCATTAAATAATGCTGGAAGTCCTAGTTATACTTTTACAGTTGAAGATAATTTCGGTTGTACTTATGATACCACAGTAGTTGTAAATGTATTACCTCCAACACATCCAGAATGCTTTCAATGTCAGGATATTGTTACTACGGAATTACAAGACAGTACCATTTGTGAAGGAGAGGTGGTCGAATTTAATGCAGAATCTATTGACCCCCTCGAAGACCAGGCTATTACTTTCGAAGCATTTTCAAATACAGAATTTGATGGAGATATTCATCCACCGGGAAATCCTATAGTTTCTTCCGTATTCGTAGATTATATCAATCCGCTTACGTTAACTGATCCTGCAAGTCAAATTGAATCGGTGTGTGTAAATATTGAACATAGTTATGACGCAGATATTGAAATTAGACTTCAAGCTCCGAATGGAACTATTATAGAACTTTCAACAGATAATGGTGGAAGTGGTGATGATTATATAAATGCTTGTTTTACTCCGGGAGCTGCAACACCAATAACCAGTGGCTCACCTCCATTTACAGGAGATTGGCAACCAGAAGGAAATTGGGGAGATTTGATTGGTACAGATATTACAGGAAACTGGACCTTATTAGTAGCCGACGATCAGAATGGTTTTGATGGCGTATTTATCGATTGGTCAATCACCTTTAATACTTTAAATGAGCTCAATTACTTATGGACAAATACAGCAACATTGTCTTGTAATAACTGCCCGGATCCAATTGCTAATCCAACTTCTACAACAGAGTATATTGTAAATGCGGTAGATTTATATGGATGTAATGTTTCTGATACCGTTACAGTAGAAGTTGTTCAAGCCTTCGCTGCACCAATATTAACATGCGGCTTAGCATTAGATGGAAACTTAACAATAGATTGGTCGAATGTCCCTGGAGCTGGAAATTATGAAATTAGTTTAGATGGAGGAATTTCTTGGATTCCTGCAAATGGACCACTTTCTCATACTATTTCAGGATTAGTGGATGGTAACGCTGTAAATATTTTAGTTCGTGTTGTTTCATTAAATGCGAATTGCCCTCCACTAGTTGGAAATCTGCAATGCCTTTATGTACAAGGTTGTACCATGAGTATTGATACAAGTGCAACTATTCCTCCTTCTTGTTGGAATACAGCAGATGCTTCTGTATTTATGTCTGCAACTGGCGCTCAGTCTCCGGTAACTTATTCTATAGATGGAGGTGCCGATCAAGGACCTAACTTTACAGGAGTCTCTGCAGGATTACATACTATTATCGCCACCGATAATTCTGGTTGTATGGATACAGTAGAATTTACAATCATTGCTCCGAATCCAATAAGTTTAGATATAACGATGGATTCTATAAGTTGTAATGGCGATTGCGATGGACAGCTTACCGCATTAGCCACAGGAGGAACGGGAGCATTTGGTTATGTATGGAATACCATTCCTGCTACTTTTTCTGATGTTGCCAGTGGTCTGTGTTTTGGAAACTATTCGGTTACTGCAACCGATGACAATGGCTGTTCTGCAACAGGAGATGATACGGTCGAACAACCTGTCAACCTTTTAATTACTTCTATTGTAACAGATAATATAAGTTGCTTTGGTGCAATGGATGGTGCAGTTACTGTAACTCCGTTTGGTGGAACACCACCATATTCTTATCAATGGGATGACCCGAGTGGGCAGACCGGAATGATAGCTACCGGATTAGGACCTGGAATTGTAAATGTTACCATTACTGATGCTAATAATTGTATCACGATCGGAAATGCCGGAGTTTTTGAACCAGCTGCATCCTTAACGGGTACGATCAGTCAAACAATTGTTGGATGTGGAGGTGCAATGGAAAGCACTGCACAAGTGACACCGATGGGAGGAACGCCACCTTATAGTTTTAGTTGGAGTAATGGAGATATGACGGATATAGCTCAAAATCTTGATGCTATCACTTATTTTGTAACGATTACGGATGACAATGATTGTGAAGTCGTTGTTGATATTGATATTACTCAATTAGATCCAGTCATCGTTATGATTGATGGAATCGACCCCACTTGCTTTGGACTTTCCAATGGTGAAGTTTCTGTTACTTCAGTAAATGGTGGAGCATCTAATTATACGTATGCATGGAATACTACTCCTGTTCAAACTGGTACTAGCATTACCAACGTTCCAGGAGGAAATATATATACTTTGGTGGTAACGGATCAGCAAGGGTGTACTGGATCAGCAAGTTATTCAATGGGACAGCCAAATGAAATTCAGCTGAGTCTGGATGCAACAGAGCCTACTTGTAATAGTTTTAGTGATGGAGAAGCCACGGTATTAAATGTTTCAGGAGGGATGCCAAATTATACCTTCCAATGGGATGCAAATGCCGGAGGTCAAAACACACAGACTGCTACCAACTTAGGTGTTGGACTTTATTCGGTTACCGTTACTGATATGAATATGTGTACAACCTCTGGGCAAGTTCAGGTAGAAGAGCCCGCAACGATGCAATTAAGTTTTCAGGAAGTCGATAATACTTGCCCTGGTTTTGCAGAAGGAAGTATTAGTTTGACGGTAAGTGGTGGAACACCCAACTATACTTATCAGTGGAGTAACGGAGCAACAACTCAAAATATTGACACACTGTTAAGCGGCGTTTATATTGTGACCGTGACAGATGGCAATGGCTGTTTTGTTATTGATACTTCTGGTGTAGATGGACAACCACCAATTCAAGCAGATGTTCAGGTAGAAGATGTTAGTTGTTTTGGAGAAGCTGATGGTTCAATTATCGTTAACCTAAATGGAGGTTCTCCTCCTTATCAATATAGTCTTGATAATATTGAATTTACTGGTTCAAATATATTAATTGGATTAGAGGCTGGCGTTTTTGATTTGTATGCTGTTGATGTTAATGGATGCCCCTGGTCAACACAAGTGACAATAGATAGCCCTGATGAATTTAGTGTTACAGCAGGACCGGATCAAGAGATTTTATTAGGAGATAGCGTACAATTAGTTCCAAATCAATCCAATGGAGTTGGCTTTGTCAATTATCAATGGTTTCAACCCTATGTTGGTACGTTGAATTGTGAAAACGATACCATTTTAAATTGTGATTTACCTTGGGCTTCTCCTGAAAATACGATAACCTATGAAGTTTATGGCGTAGATCAGAACGGATGCGAAGACACGGACTTTGTTATGGTTCGAGTTATAAAAGAAAGAGAAGTATATGTCGCTACAGGTTTTACGCCCAATAATGATGGTAGAAATGATTTACTAATGGTGCATGGTCCAGTAAACACGGAGGTTACCTTATTCCGGGTTTTTGACCGATGGGGTAATATGGTTTTTGAATATGATGCTTCCGCACTTACCATAGATGAATTAGGCGTTTTGGTCAATGATCAAAGCTTTGGATGGGATGGTACTTTTAGAGGAGAAGAAATGAATCCGGGTGTTTTTGTTTGGTATTGTGAAGTCGAATATATTGATGGCTTTAGAGATATCTTTAAAGGAAATACCACTTTGATTAGATAATAAAAAAAGAATAGGAATTTAAGCGTTTATGTTCCGATATTGATTTATGTTTTTTATAAACAATAACTATGAAATTTAAATTTACATTTTCGGTTATTATTGCTTGCATACTTCAAGTGACTTATGTTACAGAAGCAGAGGCACAAGATCCGAGGTTCTCTCAATTCTATACTGCACCTTCTCAACTGAATCCTGCGATGACTGGAGTCTTTGAAGGACGCTGGCGATTTCATGCCAATTACAGGGATCAATGGTCTAGTATTTTAGAAACCAATCCATTTCGTACAGTAGCTGCTGGTTTTGATATGAAATACCGAATTGTTGGAAGTGATTATGTCGGCGTAGGTATAAGCTTTATGCGGGATGAAGCCGGAGCTTCTCATTTCAACATTAATCGAGGGCATTTATCCGCAGCTTATCTTAAACAGGTCGGAGGTGGCAAATATCGAACGGATGATCAATACTTAATTGCTGGTGGATCATTTGGTTTTGGTCAGCACAGCATTGATAATCGACTTTGGTTTTCCAATCAATATAGTGTAAGTGCTGGTTATCCAATCACTAGTAATTCATCCGGAGAGTCTTTTGCAATGGAAGATGTCTTGAGTTCTGATATCTATATGGATGTCAGCGCCGGCTTGATGTACTATGCTTTGTTTGGAGATAACACAAGTGTCTATGTTGGGGGGGCAATGAATCATTTGAATGTACCCAATGTTTCTTTGCTTGCTGGTGGGAAAGAAGAAATGTATACCCGATGGATCGGTCATGGTGGTGGTGAGTTTCCATTTACACCAGAGCTCAGTCTAATGCCTGCCATTCAGGTAATGGGGCAGGGGCCTTCTTTTGAAACTACCTTTGGTGCAAACTTTCGATACAGCAATCATGATTGGAGAGAATTGGCAATCCGAGCAGGTTTATGGAGCAGAGTGACAAATACTGTTACCGGTAAAAATATGGATGCCTTAATCGTTACCGCAATTTTGGAAGTGGAACGTTGGAACCTGGGATTAAGCTACGATATGACGACCTCTA
>CAYXQH010000272.1:0-7845 GCA_964467425.1 uncultured Saprospiraceae bacterium | reverse complement strand
ACGAAAGACCATAAGCCCGCCACCTATTTTTGGATATCGTTGAAACTGGTGCCATTTTTTTCGACCATGTGTTTTCCAGGTAAAATTAATATCAACGCCAGTACTTAAACCTGGTGATTCGAAAAGAAGTTCTGGTGTGTGTTTGATAACCGTTCCAACATGAAAGTTAGTTTCTATATTTATCCCTTTTCGAATTTGCCCGAAAGAAGAATGATTTAAAAAAAGTAGGAGAATAAAAGCGAAAAATAACCTCATATTGCAAAATATATAATCAATATTTAACGAAAGCCTTCAATTTTGAATTTCTTTGAGTGGAATTTTGATTTTTAAGCTATCTTGGCGAAAATTAAGCTTTCTATTTCGGATAAGCGATATAGAAGAAGAATTATTCCAATAAATTGCCGGTTTTGACGGCTATAAAACGCAGCTTATGTTTTTTCAAAAAGCTTATGAAGGGAAAAATGAATGGTGGATGTGGCTTGTCACGACCTTTCTTGCCATTGTTGGTTATACACTGGGACAAATTCCCCTTGCTATTGCGATGTTTTACTACGCAACAAAGAATGGTCTCCTTGATGAACTTTCAGAAGAAGAATTATATGATGTAATGGCACGTGTCGATTTATCGACTTTAGGTATCGATTTGAATCTGGGGATTTTTCTGATCTTGCTGATGTTTGTGGGGATGGCTCTTTTCCTCATCTTTTTTCATAGGCTATTTCATAAGCGGTCCTGGAAAATGTTGATTACTCCGCTTGAAAAAATTAATTGGGGGAAAATATTTTTTAGTTTTTTTCTATGGCTAACTTTTGCCATAATACAAATTGGTGTTTCCTATTATTTCGATCCAGAAGGATTTACGCTTCAGTTTGAACTAGGAAAGTTTCTTCCATTGCTGCTTATTATCCTTATACTCATGCCTATTCAAACGACTACGGAAGAGTTACTATTTAGAGGCTATTTAATGCATGGTTTTGGAATGTGGTCAGGCAGTAAATTGACGGCAGCAATTGTAACGTCAATACTATTTGCTTGTATGCATATGATGAATCCGGAAGTAAAGGAATTTGGTTTTTTGATTATGATGGCATACTATTCAAGTGTCGGATTCTTTCTTGCTCTAATTACCATCATGGATGATTCCTTAGAATTAGCTATTGGAGTGCATGCAGCAACCAACATGTTTAGTGCTTTACTCGTTTCTTATGACGGAGGAGCTTTACAAACCAATGCAATATTCAATACGAGTTCCGTTAATGTAGAGTTAATGTTGCCTGTATTCTTTGTTGCCGCGACAATATATTTTATTATATGTTGGAAGAAATACAAGTGGCAGGGTTGGAGCAAACTATTAGAACCTATCCAAAAGCCAGAAAATATCGAACCTGTTTAAAAAAGAAGCTTAAAGGTTAGAAACTGAAAAAATTAACAAAAGTATATCATTCCTAACTTATTAACCTAATAGCTTATTTACTTGATTTACAAAAAAAATACAAATAGAAATGTTTAGAATTAAAATTTTGATGGTTTTCCTTTTTGCAGGGACCGTACTTTTTGCACAACCTGACCGTTGGCAGCAGAAAATTGAATGCACCATGAATATTGATTTTGATGTTGAAAAACATCAGTTTGCGGGTACTCAAAAATTGGTCTATTCCAATAATTCTCCGGATGCATTGAATAAAGTTTTTTATCACCTTTATTTTAATGCCTTCCAGCCTGGAAGTATGATGGATAATCGAAATCAAACCTTGCCGGATGCGGATGGAAGAGTTGCTGGTCGAATTAGTAACCTTAAAGATTCAGATATCGGCTATCTAAAAATAAAATCACTCAAGATGAATGGAAAGGACATCAAGTTTGAACATTCCGGGACGATCTTGGAAGTGACGCTTGAAAAACCTATTGCACCAAACAGCACCGTTACTTTTGATATGGAATTTGATGGACAGGTTCCAGTACAAATTCGTCGAAGTGGTCGAATGAATGCTGAAGGTATAGATTACTCTATGTCGCAGTGGTATCCTAAAATGTGTGAATACGATTATCAGGGATGGCATGCAAATCCATATGTTGGACGAGAGTATTACGGAATATGGGGAGATTTTGATGTCACGATCAATATCCATAAAGATTGGATTATTGGAGCAACGGGTTATTTACAAAACCCTGAAACAATCGGGCATGGATATGCTAAAGGAAATGGAACACCAAAAAATGGTAAATTATCCTGGAGATTTTTAGCACCAAATGTCCATGACTTTGTTTGGGCAGCAGACCCAGATTATAAGCATACGGTCAAAAAATCAAAAGATGGAGTTGAGATGCATTTCTTATTTAAAGAGACAGATGACAATAAAGAAGAATGGGCAAAGCTTCCAGATGTCATGGATCGTGTGTTTGAATATGCAAATAAAAACTATGGAGAATATCCATACGAAGTATATTCCTTTATTCAGGGAGGAGATGGAGGAATGGAATATCCAATGGCAACCTTGATTACCGGTAATCGAAATTTTGGAAGCCTGGTTGGTGTTTCTGTTCATGAATTAATGCACTCCTGGTATCAGATGGTTTTGGGAACGAACGAAGCACTTTATGCCTGGATGGATGAAGGATTTACATCGCATACCTCTTCGGAGATTATGAATTATTTGAAAAAAGAAAAACTGCTGGGAAATATGTCTCCAGTTGAAAATCCACATGCAGGCTCCATAGCAAGCTATGCAGGTTTTGCCTCAAGTGGATATGAAGAAGCGCTTTCTACTCATGCAGATCACTTTGGCACCAATGGCGCTTATGGAGTAGGTTCTTATGTGAAAGGCGCGGTTTTTCTAACGCAGTTGGATTATATCTTAGGAAGACAGACTTTTGATAGAGCTTTCCTAAATTATTATAATACCTGGAAATTCAAACATCCAAACCCTAATGATTTTATTCGTGTGCTGGAAAAGGAGAGTGGTTTAGAATTAGATTGGTATAGAGAATACATGGTCAATACGACGCATACAATAGATTACTCTGTGAATTTGGTCGAGAAAGAAGGCAAGAAAAAAGTGAAAATCATTTTGGAGAAAAAAGGTATAATGCCAATGCCGATTGATGTCGTGGTAACAGATAAAAAAGATAAACAAACCGTTTACACTATTCCACTCCGAATTATGAGAGGGGAGAAGAAGAGCGATTTTATTGCGAAGGATATTAAAGTAGCAGATGATTGGCCCTGGACAAATCCAAGCTATGAGTTAATCATTCCAATGAAGTTTAAAAATATTAAAAAAGTAGAAATCGATCCTTCGCTTAGAATGGCGGATGTGAAACGAAGTAATAATAACTGGGAGAAGAAGTAAGTCCTTGCCTAGGGCTGGGAAATGATAGTTCGCCTTCGACGAAAGTATTGAGTTCTTCCTTCGGAAGAAAATGATAGTTTCGTCGAAGGCGAAAATGGTAATCACCTGCGGTGAAAATTTTCTATGAGCCAACCGAATTTAATGCTTGGGTTTTTGATTTAAATTTATTTATTGCTATGAAGAGCTATTATGAAAATTTAAGCTTATTTACTGCTTTCCTTTTTGTATGGTGGTCTATGCCTATCTATGGGCAAGGAGGTGAATCAGCCTTTCCTGTCGAATATAATTTAGAAAAATTTGCTGCTGCTCTTTCGTTTCCGGATTCAATGGAACGTAAAGAAGACTTATTTGGAGAGAAGTATGCGAAGTATGAAGCGGGCGCCTATTTTAACGAAGACAATAAATCTACTTATTCACTTTTAGCAGTTCATCATCGTGGATTTTGTGAGCAACGTGCCGATGAAACTTTTTATAAAAAATTTGTAAAACGATGGATTGATCTAAATGATCGAATGATTGTCAATACGGAATTTGTTTTGAAAGGGGAAGAGAAAGCAATGCAAGTCATTTCTAAAAATAAAGAAGACAGCGAATTTCGAGTGAGTCAGGTGACTAAGATTGGTGGAAATGTTTTTATTGTTTCTGTTACGAATGACGAAGGAGATTTTCAAAAAGAAAACCTAATTTCTTTTTTTGAAACCCTGAAAATAAACGACCCCGGCCATCCGGAAATGTACCAGTTTTATGATCAGGCAGCTGCCATCTCTTTTGAAATGCCGATCAAACCGGTATATACTACAAGAACTCGTTCCAATGACGTTTTTGGAGAGGAACGTACTTTTAGAGTTCAAGCGTTTACTGCTAAAGACCGAACGGAACGATTCAATTATTTTATGGTTTATCGGAATAATCCGGGAGGAATAGTATTTGAAGGTTTGGAAGATGATTTTTATGAAATCCAGGAAACTTACGAAAAACGTTTTGAGGCAAAAGCTAAAGAAGCCAAAAGAATTATGTTTAAGGGATGTTTTTCTTTTGAAATGTATTTTGAAATAAATTCCTCTAAAATTCATCTGATGGCAGTAACCAGATGCAATAAGTTATACATATTTTTAATTGAGGAGTATGATGGAGGAGTTGGTTTTTTAGAAAAGAAAGAAGCCTTTTACGATTCAGTCACTTTTCATCCGTTTGAATATACTCCTTTAAAAAAGCAAAATCTTTCAGAGGATATAATAGCAAGTTTTCCAGATACAGTTGGGGTGTTGACATCCAAAGATGGTTTTTATCCTATTGAACATTCGGTCGATTACTTTTCTGTAGATTCTCTGTCAAGCGTGGGATATACCTTTGCCGTTTACCATTTATCGCCGTTTTTTTCTTCTAATAATGTTGATAGTTTAATTCAAGACGATATAGATAGTCTGGAAACTGTTGAGGATATTGTACATTTCGCAGACACCATTTTTCAAGGGCAGAAAGTTGCCTACATGATAAGGAATGCCAAGGATTCAGATATGATCGTCTATGAATTGCTTTTTTATAGAGGGCCTTATTATTTTGATATCATGGTTTGTGGAAATACGGAAACACCTGATAGTATTCCCTGGGATTTTTTTAATAGCATTCAATTTACGAACCCTCAACATACAAAAGATTATCTGGATCGCGATATTACCAATTCACTTTGGAAAACCTTAGAGTCAAAAGACTCGGCTACCCTTGCACCTGCGAAAAATTATTTGAATAACAATTATTTGCAAAAGAAAGATTTGCCAAAGGTTTATGAAGTGCTGGGCTATGATCTGGCTTTCGATACATTGGATTATACGCCACTCCGGGAGATTATGTTGGACGAATTATCAAATGTACATGATGAAACAACCCTCCCTTTTTTAAAAGAACTTTATGATCGCCAAAAAGAGGATCTCGAATTTAAAAGGAATATTCTGGAGACCTTATCGGAAATTAGAACGGAAGCGTCTTTCCAACTATTTTTTGATTGTTTAAATGACTACAAAAAGGATGAAACCGATCAAAATTATTGGCTCTTATTTTACCCCTTAAAGGATACATTAGCTTTGACATATCAATTTGTACCAGAGTTAATTGACTTGATTGAATCGGATCGTTTTACATTTAATGCTATCGTGACTTTACACGCAATGTTTAAGGATACCTTGATTGAAATGAATGACATTGAAGGTCTGGAAGAAGTGTTAATTAGATGTGGCGATTCTATTTTAGTGGAAAGTGATCTAATACAGTCAGACAGTATTGGTGAGGGAACCAAAGTCTATAGCCTTATTCGGATTAATGAAATGTTGACGTCTATGGAGGCTTCTGAAACAAGTACTCATTTTATTGAAAAACAGTTGGGGATTCAAGATGTTTATTTTTTGAACAGTGCAATTCAGGCAGCTTTTAAAAAAGAAATAGAAGTGGATAGCTCTACGTTTGATCGGGTTTTTCAGGATAAGCCAGGGTTTTATTCTTTGCTTTTGGATGTTGAAGAAGATAGCTTATTACATAAAATACCATCGGATTTATTTACCCAACAATTAGTGGTAGAACTGTTCTTTAAAAAGGAAGGAGATTACGATTACGGACAAGTTTCCAATTATAAATTGCTGGAAAAAAGAAGTGTGAAAAAAGATGGAAAACGCCTAACTATGTATGTTGTTCAGTTCCGTTTTAGTGATTACGATTATCCTCAAATAGGCGTTTGTACACAACCAGCGGATTCCAAAAAAGTAGATGTTAAACCTTTCTATTATGATTATGATAATTTTGAGGAGGATAAAATTAGCCTGGATGATCAGATAGATAAAATGCTTAAAATTTTCGAAGAATGGGAAGAGTAATACTTGTTCCTCCTTGGAGAAATAATGCATTATCGAAAAAGTAAAACGTACCTAACAAAAAATGATTTTTCAAATAAATTATGCGAAAGGTCTTGATTCATATGAAAAATCCTTTATCTTTGTATAGAAATAAATAACAAAATGATTTTTACACAACTACATCATCATCATTTTCATACTGGCCCTCAGGCGAGCAGGAAATGATATGTAGTTTATAAATAAAATATTTCATAACCCGTCTGAGTAAATCAGGCGGGTTATTTGTTTTATATACCCATCGAAAGGTTTACTCAGTTATAAAAGCGAAACAATTGAGTAAGCTAAAAATTGCAATTCAAAAAAGTGGACGACTAAATGAGCAATCACGTAGTCTTCTGGAAAACTGTGGTTTATCTATTGACTACAGGAAGGATCAATTGAAACTTAGTGTATCTAATTTTCCAATTGAAATACTACTATTGCGTAACTCAGATATTCCTCAATATATCGAAGATGGCGTTGCGGATATCGCTATCGTAGGTGAAAACTTACTAGTCGAAAAAAATAAAAAGGTTCAGATTGTTGAGCATCTTGGTTTTTCTAAATGCAAAGTTTGTTTAGCTGTTCCCAAAGAAATTCAGGAAAATGATATCTCTTATTTTGAAGGGAAAAAAATAGCCACCTCTTACCCAAATACACTCCGCAATTTTTTAAAAGAAAATAGTATTAAGGCGGAAATTCACACCATATCGGGTTCCGTAGAAATTGCACCAAATATTGGCTTAGCAGACGGTATTTGTGATATTGTATCTACCGGTAATACCTTATTCAAAAATGGCCTAAGAGAAACTCAAGTCATCCTTAATTCGGAAGCTGTATTGGTGAAATCACTTGACCTCGTACCTGAAAAAGAGGAGATATTATCTAAACTGTTGTTCAGGATTCAAGCCGTTTTGCGCGCTAAAAATACCAAATATATTTTGATGAATGTGCCCGATTCCAAGATCGAAGCAATCACAGATATTTTACCCGTTTTAAAAAGTCCAACTATAATGCCTTTGGCTGAAAAAGGCTGGAGTTCTTTACATTCTGTCATTGAAGAAAGAAAGTTTTGGGAAGTGATTGATCAACTAAAAACAGCAGGAGCAGAAGATATTTTAATCGTTCCTATAGACAAAATAGTAAGATAATGGAATTATTAAAAAATATAAAAAAAGAGGACTGGACAGCACTCATCAAACGTCCATGTATTGAACAGGAGCAGTTAACAAGTATAGTTCGTTCAATACTAGAGACGGTGAAATCTGAAAAGGATCTCGCTTTGAAAAAATACGCCTTGCTATTTGATAAAGTTAGCTTGAATAGCCTGAAAGTTTCAAAACCTGAAATTGAAAAAGCCACTTCTTTGCTTTCTCCGAAATTAAAAAAAGCGATCAATCTGGCTAAATTAAATATTGAAAAGTTTCACCGGTCTCAGCAAAGCAGTGAAGCAATAATTGAAACGACTCCAGGAGTGAAATGCTGGAGGAAAAATATCGCTATTGAGAAAGTAGGATTGTACATTCCGGGAGGGTCGGCTCCTTTATTTTCAACTATTTTAATCCTCCCTATATTTTTTCTCCTTGTAAAAATATCTACTAAAAAGTGATTTA
>CAYXQH010000271.1:0-7854 GCA_964467425.1 uncultured Saprospiraceae bacterium | reverse complement strand
AAGATAAAACAAGCATAAAGATAATATTGAATGCCGACATTTCTTCAATATGTAAAATTTGTTTTCCCCGAATCCAGCCAATCTGTTTTATAGAAAATATAGTCCTATTAGAAAACCTGGAACAATTAAGGCATTTTCATTTCGCTAAATAGTTTGGGTTGATTTTTTCGTTCCATCCGATTATTTATTCTAAAATAGAAAGAACGAACGTTTTGAAAGGCAAAGGAAATTGTTATTTAAAACAACGGATATTTCTTAAAATGGCTGTGCAATCAGACCAAAAAAGTATAAAACTGTAGTGTATTTGGCATATACCACTATAGTTTAGAAGCTATTCAGATAAAATATTGGAAAGTAGAAACTCATATTCTTGTAAAAGCTGAGCTTTTTCTACGGGAACAACTCCTACCTTTTCACAAACCTGTCCACCTGCGAGATTGGATAATACAGCAATGTCTAATAATGGCATTTGCAAAGCGGTTCCGAGCGCAGCTACACTAATGACGGTATCTCCTGCACCACAAACATCGGCAATATTTCTGGCTTGCGTTGGTATAATCGATTGGTGATCACCATCATCTATAAAAATTCCTTTTTCAGAAAGTGTGATCATGGTCTGATGGTTCCGCATTTTTGATCGTAAAAAATCAGAGGCTTTTGAAAGAGAAGCCAATTCGGGTTGAATTTCGAAAGGACATGCTTCTCTTATTTCTTTCAAATTGGGTTTGAAAAGAGTGGAGCCTTTAAACTCGAGAAAGTTTTTGTGCTTCGGATCGACAACGGTCAGTATATCCTCTCGTAATGCTTCCAGGGATAATTGTCGAATCACATCGAGACTGAGCACCCCTTTATTATAATCCTGAAAAAGCAGGACATCGATTTTTTGATTCGCCAGAATTGATGAAATATTTTGGTAAAAAAGCGCCTGTTCTTTGCTCGTCAAATCCATTAAATCTTCTTCGTCTACTCGCAGCAAATGTTGATTAGCAGCAAGTATTCTTGTTTTGACAGTCGTGCACCGTTGATCAGACCGAATCATTCCAGATGCATCAATCCCGTTTTCTGGTAGTAATCGTTCAAATAGATCCGCATGTTTATCGTTGCCAATAACACTGCAAAGAATAGGATTCGCCCCCAAAGCTTTTACATTGAGCGCTACGTTAGCAGCCCCACCTAAGCGATGTTCTCTTTCATCTAATCGGACAATCGGCACCGGCGCCTCTGGAGACATGCGTTCTACTTTACCTCTTAAATAACGATCCAACATCACATCACCAACGATGAGAATGTTTAAACCATTAAATGCCTCAAATATTTCTTTTGGATTCACATCGGAAAATTAAATAAAAAAAATCACATTATCTTTCACCCTTTCACCCTTTCACCCTTTTCACCCTTTCACCCTTTCACCCTTTCACCCTTTCACCCTTTTCACCCTTTTCACCCTTTCACCCTTTCAACTCTGTTAATAATGCCATCTCGCTCTACGTCCTCGGGTATCGAAATGCAAAACGTTAGAATCGCTCTTATATTTCCCGAGCCCTCCTTCGTTTCTGATAATTGATTGGTTTAGCAAATCGTAGACAATTTTAGCATCTTTAGCGTCGGCGACCTGATCATCATTTACATCATACACCCGAATATCAACGGCATCTCCAAATTGATGACGACTGCATATTTTACCACCAACTGCTTCATTATAAAAAGGCGTTCTAAAACCTGAATTGATCATGAACTGATCTCCAAGATAATCTTGTTTATCCAGTTCGATTTTTAATTGCAAAATTTTATACAATATCTTTTTGTCAATGGGGAGGTATTGTGTTTTATCAAAATGCGGAAAGCCGGAGGAGTTGGAAAATAAATGACTGCCAGATAGAAAGTCAAGAACGCGATAATCAGCAACCAAGAATTTATAACGATCGAACCAACTGATTTTCAGGAAAAGTTGATCGGAATAGAATTCGGTTTTTTTAACTGCATAACAAACTTTTTCCTCATCCGAAGCAAGGCTTATTTTTTTGCGGTCTGGTAAATCAGCATAGGTGATCAGCTCAAAACTATCAAATTGCTGATCAATAGCTTCTTCTGATTCGATTGGAAATTGCTGAGAAACCAGGTCGTATAAATAACCTAAAGGCGTGTCAAATAGCCATAATGCCCAATATAGGAGTATGAAAAACAAAAGATAAAAGCTATATTTTCTTATCGAAGGAAAATGCATTATATCAATTTATTGATTTTAATATAATTCAAAACTTCTTGTGTTGCTCCTTTATTGTTTTCGATGTAATCTCTTGCTTTATTGGAAGCGGATTGATAAAAAGTATCCTTCTCTAATTTGTCGACCACTGCTTCAAAAGCTGGAGCACTTTGAATACTAAAACCGCCTTCCTGTTCTACCAGACTAACTGCTTCTTCGAATTTTTGATAATTCGGACCAAAGATAACCGGAAGTCCAAAGGCAATTGGTTCCAGGGTGTTATGCAGACCTTTTCCGAAAGCGCCACCGATATAGGCGATTTTTCCGTATTGATAAATAGAAGAAAGCATTCCAATATTATCAATAATAAGGAGATCGTAATCTTGTAGCTTGTTTTTGTCAGCCTCAGAGAACCGGACACTTTTTACTTGAAATAAATTTTCGATATAGCTGATTCTGGACGAGCTAATATCATGGGGTGCTATAATGTATTTCCATTTTTTTGGATGCTTATTAATATAATAGGAAAGAATCTCTTCATCCGATGCCCAGGTGCTTCCACAAACCATAACAGGGCTTCCTTTTGTAAATTGCTCTATACTAGGAAAGGACTGTTTCTCAGCTGCAATTTTAAGGACTCGATCAACTCGGTTATCTCCGGAGACCGTCACTTTTGTGATGCCTTGCTCAAGCAAGATGTTTTTGGAATGCTTATTTTGAACAAAAATATGATCTAAACCCTGGATGACTTTTTTAAAACCATTCGCATAGCTTTTAAAGAAAAATTGATCTTTTCGAAAAAGTGCAGAAACTAAGAGGGTAGGGATCTTTGCTTGCTGTAATTCATATAGAAAGTGGTACCAGAGCTCGTATTTTATAAAAATAGCAAGGGTAGGATTTATTCTATTTAAAAAACGTTGCGCATTTTTTTTAGAATCAATAGGCAAATAAAAAACCCAATCTGCCAGGTCGTAATTCTTTCTTATTTCATATCCGGAAGGGGAGAAGAAAGTGAGGAGGATTTTAGATGCGGGATAATCAGTTTTGATTTGCTCAATGATTGGCCGCCCTTGTTCAAACTCTCCAAGCGAAGCGGCATGTATCCAGACCACTGTTGCTTCAGAAAAATCTATTGCGGCTAATTGATCGAAAATGTTTTTTCTACCCTTGATCCAAAGCTTTGCTTTAGGATTAAACAAGGAAGCGATCCGTATTCCGAAAGCATACAAACTAATCCCGATATTGTAAAACCAAAGCATGTTCAAAGGTAGGGATTTTAGAAGAATTGGAAAGGGCTAGGGCAGGGAATAGATTTTTAGTAATAAATCTCTTCTCCTTTATCCCCAAGATAAAAAGGAAGAATCCACCCCACTTTAAATCCAGTCAGGAAGTCAAAGCGTTTGGTTTCATCTCGAGCCATTGTATCAAAATTATAACTTCTTCTGTTTTGCGTAAAAGCTTCTATAAATTCTATCCCGGCATAACAATTAATTAACCTGTTTTTTGCAAGGTGTTGATAGCCGATAAATTGTCGAAAGGAGAGTCCGTTTGTTAATCGATCAAAGCCTTTTTTATACTCTCCACCTACAATTGGGACAAAAGATTCAGGATCATCCTGAATTCGGATTTTATGTTGTAACAAACCAATTCCAAGATCTACTTTAATACCGGAGCGTTTATTTTTCGATGAAATAGGAAAAAGCTTTCCAACAGAAACGCCTAGATAAATACCTCGTTCTCTTAAAAATATATTGGCTTGCAAAAAATTATTTCCAATAAACAAACTGTCACTATCTTTCAACGCAGCAATAGGATCCTCATTTACAAACCTGCCGAATATAAACGAAGCATCAGCTGAAATGGAAAGATTATTTTTAAAAAGAAACTCCAGTTTTCCTCCGAGGGCTGAATTTTGACCAAAACGATCTTTTAGATCTCCTCCTGGGAATTGAATACCGTATTCAAAACCTAGATTTAACGCCGTACCATCGTTATCTCGATCAATTTGGCTGAAAGCACAAAGAGGTATCCAAAAGAGCAAAAAGAAAAGAATATTTTTCATGTGTTAGTTTATTATAAATATAACGTGAAGAACGCAACTTTTGTCCACTTCTTCAAACAAAGATAGATTCATTAATCAGGTTTTTGAATAGTTTATTGATTAGACATTTTTACGAAATGGTTTTCATTCCAGCATTTTTCTTACCTTTGCAGGCTCAAAATGCAGTAAAATATGCAAAATTTTCCCATGGTTGATTTGCAGGGGCAATATCAACAAATCAAGCCAGAGATCGATCGCGCTATACAAAGTGTTCTGGATTCCAGTTACTTTATTGGAGGCGGTATGGTCAAAACTTTTTCCCAAAATTTAGCAGAATATTTAAACGTAAAAACGGTCATTCCTTGCGGTAATGGAACCGATGCTTTGCAGATCGCATTGATGGCATTGGATCTTCAACCAGGAGATGAAGTTATTACGACACCTTTTACTTTTGTGGCTACCGCAGAAGTAATTGCATTATTACAGCTAAAACCTGTATTTGTTGATGTTCATTATGATACTTTTAATATAAATGAACGTCTTATAGAAGATGCGATTACTGAACGTACAAAATGCATCATTCCGGTTCATTTATTTGGACAATCCTGCGACATGGAATTAATTATGGAAATCGCAGAACGCCACAATATCCATGTTATAGAAGACAATGCCCAGGCGATTGGAGCAGATTATAAATCCAAAGATGGAAAAAGCCAGAAAGCTGGAACCATTGGCCATATTGGCTGCACCTCTTTTTTCCCATCTAAAAACCTGGGAGCCTATGGCGATGGTGGAGCAATTTTTACCAATGATGAAGCACTAGGCCAGAAAATCAGATTAATCTGTAATCATGGCTCTAAAATTAAATACTATCACGATGAAATAGGCGTGAATTCCAGACTGGATAGTATCCAGGCAGCCGTTTTAAATGTTAAGTTGAAATATCTAGAAAAGTACTGTCAGGCCCGTCGAGATGCAGCGGCTTATTATACAAAGCAACTAAATGCGGATACTTCCGTAACAACACCTGAGGAAGCTCGATTTTCTTCACATGTGTATCATCAATACACCTTGAAATTACAGGATTTGGACCGTGATAGTGTTGTAAAGTATTTGAAGGATCACGGGGTTGCTACTGGTGTTTATTATCCTATTCCCCTGCATATTCAAAAAGCTTATAAAAAGTACGGCTATAAAGAGGGAGATTTTCCAGTATCGGAAAAATTGTCGAAGGAAGTACTTTCATTACCAATGCACACAGAATTAACTGAAGATATTCAAAATCATATTTTAAACCATTTGCGAAGCGCAATTAGAACTTCTACAGAAAAATTATTGAGATGAAAAGAATTTTAATTACCGGTGCTGCCGGATTCCTTGGATCGCATCTTTGTGATCGTTTTATCAAAGAAGGTTACCATGTTATTGGAATGGACAACCTGATTACAGGTGATATGACCAATATCGAACACCTTTTTCCTTTAAAAGAATTTGAATTCCATTACCACGATGTATCCAAATTTGTACACGTCGCTGGAGAGTTGGATTATATTTTACATTTTGCTTCTCCTGCAAGTCCAATCGATTATTTGCAGATGCCTATTCAGACCATGAAAGTTGGTGCTTTAGGTACGCATAATCTTTTAGGTTTAGCAAAAGAGAAAAAAGCAAGAATGCTTATCGCTTCGACTTCTGAAGTCTATGGCGATCCATTAGTACATCCACAGGTAGAAGAATATTGGGGAAATGTGAACCCAATCGGTCCTCGTGGTGTATACGATGAGGCAAAAAGATTCCAGGAAGCGATAACAATGGCTTACCATACTTATCATGGCTTGGAAACAAGAATCATTCGTATTTTTAATACTTATGGTCCTCGTATGCGAGTCAATGATGGTCGGGTACTTCCAGCTTTCTTTTCGCAAGCGATCAGAGGTGAAGGCTTAACTGTTTTTGGTGATGGTTCACAAACACGTTCGTTCTGCTATGTTGATGATTTGGTGGAAGGAATTTGGCGATTATTGCATAGTGATTATCATATGCCAGTCAATATTGGAAATCCAGCAGAGATAACGATCAAAGAATTTGGAGAAGAAGTATTAGAATTAGTTGGTAATCCAAAAGCAAAATTAATCTACAAAGATCTTCCAAAGGATGATCCTAAAAAACGTAGACCGAATATAACTAAAGCCAAAGAGATTCTCGGTTGGGAACCTCAAGTTACCAGAGCTGAAGGATTGAAACGTACTTACGAATATTTCAAAACAGTCGTTAAAGTCGATCAGCCAGCTTAGATAAGACATTAAGTGATTAAGGAGGGTTAAGACGTTAAGAGAGTTAATCTATTTAATTCCTTGATATCTTAACCCTACTTAACTTCTTTTAAATATTCAATTTTAAACTCATGAAACAAACAATCTTAATAACAGGAGGTGCAGGATTTATTGGTTCACATTTAGTTAAAATGTTGGTCAATAAATATCCGGATTATCATATTGTAAATCTTGATTTGTTAACCTATGCAGGAAACCTGGCAAATCTTAGAGATATTGAAGAAAAATCGAACTATACGTTTGTAAAAGGAGATATCGTAGATACTGATTTTTTAAACAGCCTTTTTCAGCAATATAATTTTGATGGAGTCATTCACCTGGCTGCAGAATCTCATGTAGATCGATCAATAGAGGATCCTATTTCCTTTATAAAAACCAATATTGTTGGAACGATGAACCTGTTGAATGCTGCAAGACATAATTGGTCTAGCTTTGAAGGCAAACGTTTTTATCATGTTTCTACGGATGAGGTTTATGGAACGCTGGGAGAGACTGGATTGTTCACTGAAGAAACATCTTACGATCCACGTTCGCCATATTCGGCTTCAAAAGCAAGCTCGGATCATTTGGTCAGAGCATTTTATCATACCTATGATATGCCTGTGGTGATCTCCAATTGTTCAAACAATTATGGACCGTACCAGTTCCCAGAAAAACTATTGCCGCTTTTTATCAATAATATCAAACAGAAAAAAGCACTTCCGGTTTATGGTGATGGAAAATACACCAGAGATTGGCTATGGGTAGAAGATCATGCTTCTGCTATTGACATGATTTATCATGATGGCCGATTAGGAGAGACGTATAATATTGGCGGAAATAATGAGTGGAAAAATATTGACTTGATTAATGATCTGTGTGATGTAATGGATGATCTTCTGGATCGTGAAAAAGGGTCGTCCAAAGATTTAATCACTTATGTGAAAGATCGTGCCGGACATGATCGTAGATATGCTATCGATGCGTCAAAATTAATGAATGAACTGGGTTGGAAGCCAACCGTATTTGCTAAAGAAGGTTTGCGTAAAACGGCAGAATGGTATCTCGCAAATGAGGAGTGGATGGAAAATGTTACCAGCGGCGAATATCAAAAGTATTACGAATCTATGTACGCAGAAAGATAAAGTCAACAATCGTTAATCTTTGTTCTTAAATCCTATTGATTAGAGAACAAGGATTAACGATTTAAGATATTTGATTTTTATTGACTTACTATATTTCCTTTTCCCTTCCCTTTTAATACTTCAAATTTTCGTTCAATCGAATTTCCTTTTTCG
>CAYXQH010000270.1:0-7869 GCA_964467425.1 uncultured Saprospiraceae bacterium | reverse complement strand
AACCATATAACCATATAACCATATAACCATATAACCCATGCCTCCTCTTGCTTTTCAATAAAAAGCCTTGTAATTTGCAAGTCTATCAGGCCCCATCCTTATTTTAAATTAGCCTTTTTATTAAAGTATATCTCTTTATTTATTAATGAATTCCCCTTGATTTTAACGGTTTTTGGAGCGATTATTGCAACTTTTTTGGCGAACAAAAGTAAGACTTTACACACAGTACCTCTAAACAAAAACAAAAATGAACATTTTGAGCAACCGCATTGCGGTTATTTTCAGCCTATTTGTTGTTATACTACTATTTTCTTGTCAAGAAGATATTCAACCAATAGAAAATCCAAGTGATTTCGTAAAAGAAAGAAGAGAAGATCTTGGCGATATTATTCAAGTCGCTATTGCTCAGCATCCAGACGTTTTCCCTGTCATTCCCAATATTCCACCTTACGATACCACCGTTTACTGGTATACGCAGTCTTTATATGATCAAGCGACAAACGCTTTGCGCTTGGATAACCTATCTAGCGATGACGACCGATGGGATTTTGATCGTCCCTGGAGAGTGACGATTTTGGATATGGAAGATAAAAATGCTTTCGCTGTTCCGGGTGGACACCTATATATTAGTACTGGTTTTTTGAAAAGCTTGGAAACGGAGCATGAGTTATTTTATATTCTAGCGTTTGAAGCAAGCTTGATTAATGAAAAAACGCTCTTGAATCGACTAATATCCGAACATAACACGATCAAGCTTTCTAATATAGGTAAACGAATTCCGAATGATGATGGAACAGATGCGTTTACTCTAGCACAAACCTTAAGTAATTTACTTTTTGATGGATCGGAGGTGATGGAAAATGATACAAAAACAGCAAACTTAATTTGTGAAAGTTCTATTTTTAATAGAAAAGGTATTTTAAATATTTTGGATCGCCTGGAAAATGATTCGACCTTCAAATGGTTAGAGACTCGATATTATAATAGTTCGACTCGAAGAGATTTTGTTGACTTTGCCTTAAACGCTGAAGGCGACTGCGGCAACTTTATTCAAAATGGAAATTACAACCGATACATTCTTGATGTATTAGATTAAATACACTTTCCTTTTTATTCGTCTCATAGATGTTAAAAATCATGAGACGAATAAAAATTTATCTTCCCATATGTACCAATAGAACTGAAATGTCAGAAGGCGAAACGCCACTGATACGACTGGCTTGTCCTATGGTGTGCGGTTTCATTTCTGAAAGTTTTTCTTTGGCTTCTGCTGATAAAGAAACAATGGATTGGTAATCGAAATCATCTTTTAGTTTCACTTCTTCCAGTCGGTTCATTTTCTCTACCATCTCTTGTTCCTTCTTAGTGTAGCCTTCATATTTAATATTGATGCCGGCAAGATTTGCACTCTCCCAATCATAGCCAGAAAGAAATTCTCCTAAACTTGAAATAGAGTTTTTTAAATCCTCAATATCCACGCCTGGGCGCAATAAAATACTTTGGATTTTTACTTTCTGTTTAATAGGTGCAGAATTTTTTTCTGTCAACATCGTGTTTATTTCTTCTGGAGCAACACTCGTTTTTCTAATAAATTTTTCAATGGCAGCAACGTCTAGATTTTTTTTGTCAACTCGATTCATTCGATCTTCAAGTCCCGTCATGCCCAGTGACTGCGCAATAGGTGTGAGCCGAAGGTCGGCATTATCCTGTCGTAATAAAATACGATACTCAGCGCGAGAAGTAAACATTCGATAAGGTTCGTTCGTCCCTTTGTTTACCAGGTCGTCAATCAAAACACCGATATAAGCTTCAGATCGTTTTAAGACAAAAGGATCTTCTTCGTTAATCGCACGGTGCGCATTAATTCCAGCCATTAGTCCTTGACAAGCAGCTTCTTCATATCCAGTAGTACCATTGATCTGACCCGCAAAAAAGAGGTTTTTAACCAATCGCGTTTCTAATGATATTTTTAACTGTGTCGGAGGAAAATAATCATACTCAATCGCATAACCCGGTCTAAACATTTTTGCATTTTCAAAACCAGGAATTTTAGTCATCGCTTTATACTGAACATCCTCCGGTAAAGAAGAGGAGAATCCATTGACATAAATTTCCACAGTATCCCAACCTTCAGGCTCTACAAAAAGCTGGTGACGATCTCTTCCTGCAAAACGGTCAATCTTATCTTCTATAGAAGGACAGTACCTTGGGCCAACCCCACGGATCCTTCCGTTAAACATCGGAGAACGATCAAAACCTGTTTTCAAAATATCATGTACTTCAGGATTAGTATAGGTAACATGACAAGGTCGTTGTTTTTTAAGTGCTGGCGTATCTGTAAACGAAAATTTAGACGGATTTTCGTCGCCAGGTTGCAGTTCCATAACATCCCAGTTTAAGGATCGACCATCTACTCGAGGAGGTGTACCCGTTTTCATTCTACCAGATTCAAAACCCAGGTCTCGAAGTTGAGCGGTTATGCCTGTCGCTGCTTTTTCTCCTGCTCTTCCGCCACCGAATTGTTTCTCTCCAATATGGATGAGACCATTCAAAAAGGTACCATTCGTGAGAACCACAGATTTACTTTCAATTTCTAATCCGATAGATGTTCGGACACCTTTTACGATACCGTCTTTGACAATCAAGCCAGTCACCATTTCCTGCCAAAAATCTATATGCTCATTGGCTTCCAACATGTTTCGCCATTTGGTAGCAAATAACATACGATCACTTTGGGCTCTTGGGCTCCACATAGCTGGCCCTTTGGATCGATTGAGCATTCTAAACTGAATCATTGTATGATCGGTCACAATACCGGAGTAACCACCTAGCGCATCTATTTCCCGAACAATTTGCCCTTTCGCCACACCGCCCATTGCTGGATTACAAGACATCTGTGCGATCGTCTGCATGTTCATGGTTACTAACAAAACTTTAGACCCCAAATTCGCAGCAGCAACCGCCGCTTCGCAACCGGAGTGTCCCGCACCAACCACAATGACATCATACTTTGGAAACATATTCTATTAGTTTGTTCTAAAAACACACAAAATTACTACTTTTTTATTCAAATTTGTTTTGTATTGAATACCTTGTAGACCAGATAACAGATTTAACAATAAAAACGTTTAATCTTTTGTACATTCTTTCCCTAAATTTCCAAACTTTAAATAATCGTAAATTAGCAACCTCCTTTCACAAAATAAAGTATAATTGTTTATGAAAAGACAAGCACTCGAAACGGAACAAAAGGCATTGGAAATCAATCTTGATAACCGAATTTATGGCACTTTTTCAGAGATTGGAGCAGGTCAGGAAGTGGCGAGGTATTTCTTTCAGGTAGGTGCCGCTGCCGGAACTATTGCCAAAACGATGTCAGCCTATGACAAAATTTATTCGGATGAAATTTATGGCGTAGAGGCTTCTGGAAGGTATGTTTGCGAATCGCGTTTATATAAAATGCTGGATCATGAATATGAGCTTATGGTTTCGCGATTGCAAAATGAACGACCCGATACTAAGTTTTTCGTATTTGCAGATACGGTTTCAGCAATCAATTATACTCGGACGATTAAAGGAAATGGTTGGCTAGGTCTTAGGTTTCAGCTAGATCCTGAAGGCGAAGCCAATGAAATTGTTTTGCATGCCCGAATGTTAGACAAGGATAATAAATTACAACAACAAGCTATTGGTGTACTTGGCGTTAATCTTATTTATGCTTGTTATCATTACTATGATGATGCGGAGATTTTACTTCAATCGCTGATGGACAATCTGCATGATCGAATGGCGATAGATATGATTCGGATTAGTGGGCCGGATTTTAAAAATCTGGATAATCGTTGGTTAAGCTTGATGCTCGTGAAACATGGATTGACGACAGTGGCGATGTTCGGACCGGATGGAAAAAATTTACATGCTTCTGAGTTTTTATATAAAAAGCATGTTCAAATAGTTCGTGGAAGTTATCGGCCAACTACTTTGGTGAATCAGGATATGATTAAAAAAAGTTGGGAGCAGTTTAGGAATGAAGAAGATGTGGACATGAAGAAGGCGGTGCTTTTAACGGAAATCACATTGGATAATTTATGTTCAACAGGAGAATTGGATGAGAAAGACTTTTTAGATCGGGCAGAAGTTTTAAATGAAATGGGGCAAATTGTCGTGGTGTCAAATTGCGAAGCACATCAAAAACTGATTAACTATCTAGCAGATTATAAAGTTCAAAAACTGGGTCTTGTATTGGGTGTTCGTCAGCTTTTAAAAATGATGAATGAAAAATATCTGGAAAACAGAGACGGAAGATTACTTACTGCTTTCGGAGAGCTCTTTACCAGAAATGTAAAAATGTATGTTTACCCGGCTATGCAGGAAGGCAGCGAAGAGTTGATGAATTGTGAAAACCTTCCTATACCCGAAGGGATTAAATTTTTATTTCAACATCTAAAAGATAGCGGGCAGATTTGCGATATTGAAAACTTTAAAAAAGATAATTTGCACATCTATTCAAAAGATGTTTTACAACAAATAAAAAAAGACAAACCTGGCTGGGAAAAATTGGTGCCTTCGAAAGTAGCAGCACTAATAAAAGAAAAATACCTTTTTGGGTTTCCAAGTCAGCAGATGGAGTTTGAATATTAGTATTAATGGTTCAAGTTTAAAAAGAAAAAAATGAGGTACTTTTTGTGGATAGCGTTTATTTTTATTCTGGGATGTCAAAACACGTCCGTTGAAAACAAACCTGTGGAGCAGTTAAATCCAGATTCTAATTTAGTGAAAAAAGTGTCGCTGCTGGAAAGCAAAGCACCTGAAGTTGATAGCTCTATTACGATAGAATATCTAATGGGGAAATTTAAACCAGCAAAAGATAAACGCTTTTCTAAAATAGCAGCAAGCCATGCGTCTAATGCTTCGATGATTCTCCGCAAAGAAGCTTATGATGCTTTTAAAGAAATGGCGAAGGAAGCAAAAAAAGATGGCGTGTCCCTAAAAATAATTTCCGCGACCCGACCATTTGCACATCAAAAAAGAATTTGGGAAGCGAAGTGGAACGGCGGCAGAATCGTAGATGGTCAGAATCTATCTAAAACAATTCCTGATCCAGCAAAGCGTGCATTGAAAATTTTAGAATTCAGTTCCATGCCAGGTTCCTCCCGACATCATTGGGGGACAGACATTGATATCAATGCATTGACTAATGGCTATTTTGAAAAAGGAAGAGGTAAAAAAGAATACGATTGGTTAGTTGCAAATGCTCCGCGCTTTGGCTATTGTCAGCCCTACTCCCCGAAAGGCACGGAACGACCCTATGGTTATAATGAAGAAAAATGGCATTGGTCTTATCTGCCTATAGCTAAAAAACTCACCGAGCAATATCAACTTCGAATAAAAGATAGTGACATTAAAGGTTTTGCAGGAGCTAATGTTGCACCCCAAATCAAAATTGTGGATCGCTATGTTTTGGGGATTAATAAAGCTTGTTTGGACTAATATATATCTTAATCTTTTTTCTCATCTTTCTTTTTCATTGAAAAAAAGAAAGATGCAAAGAAAACTCTAGGCTGTTTTCATTTTTTAACGAGATTTTGGATAAAAAACACTAAACAAAATAAACTCGCTACGCTCAAACAGTATTTTGTTTTTAACGCGTTTTTCACCGAAAATCTCTAAAATGAAAAAGGCCGTTCTTAATTTAAAAAGGATGAGCGGTATGGAAAGGACAAAATAGGTGTGTAAGGGTGCCAGCTCTGACGAGCCTGATGCGACTGTTAAAGAGTCATCAGACCTGTGTGTTGAGTCTTTATTTTGTCTAGAATTCCTACCTGTCGGCCGGAAGGTTTGGGTACTTTTTTTTCTATGAAAAAAGTGCCAGAGAAAAATAAAATGACGCCTTCCAGCTTAGTTCATGTTTAAAATTTACTACCTTTGAGTATACCCCCGATATAAATTTTCTAATAATAGAATGGAATTAGCAAGAGTGATCGGTAGATATACCGGAGAAGAAAAAGGCCCATTAATGATTGTTTTTGGTGCAATGCATGGAAACGAACCAGCAGGGGTTGAAGCATTAAAAGTCATGTTTAATATGCTGGAAAAAGAACCTGTTTCTAATCCTGCATTTAACTTCTGTGGGCGACTTTTAGGTATACGTGGAAATATGCGGGCCATTAAAGAAGGTAAACGATTTATCAGTAAAGACCTCAATCGACAATGGACGAATGAAAATGTTCGCCGCATAAAAAATGCACCAATTGAAGCCTTAGACTCAGAGGATAAAGAACTAAAAGAAATTTTAAAGCTTATCGAACAAGAGGTAGAATCCTACCAGCCAACTAAATTAGTCGTCTTAGATTTACACACAACCACAGCCTACGGAGGTATTTTTTCTATTCCTACGGATGAACAAGAAAGTATTCGAATTGCGCTTGAATTACATGCTCCGGTCATCCAGGGAATGTTAAAAGGTATTAAAGGAACAACCCTTCATTATTTTAATAATAAAAATTTTGACGTCGAAACGGTTGCGGTTTGTTTTGAATCCGGACAGCATAATGAAAAGCTTTCTATCAAACGAGCCATTGCCGCAATTACCAATTGTATGCGTACGATTGGCTGTGTAGAAGGTGTTCATATTGAAAATCGACATGACTCGATTTTAATAGAATATTCCAAAGAGTTACCAAAAATTGCCGAACTAATAGAGATTCATCAAATCCATCCGGGAGATGATTTTGAAATGATGCCAAATTTTAGAAATTTTCAAGAGATCAAAAAAGGAGATTGGTTAGCAAAAGACAAAAATGGAAAAATATTAGCGTCTGAAGACGGACGTATTTTAATGCCACTTTATCAAAAGCAGGGAGACGACGGATTCTTTTTAATTAAAGAGCGAGAAAATTAGCTAACCATTTAAATCATCTTCTAAGCTGCCGAATCTAGGCAGTCAATAATTGTTTTTAAAGCGATAAAAATATATTCCCTTCCTTCTTTGGTGACCATATCTTCTTCATCTTGCGTCAACGTATCTTCCACAAATGCTAGCAAATCTTCCTGAGGACTTTCTTTAAAAAACACATCTAACCGTTCTTTGAATATTTTTGATTTAGTCTCATCTAGCTTTGCCCAATTCGTATCTTCAGCAGTATCAATCGAAGCCGGATCAATCATCATTTGATCGGGATGCATTTCGTGAACAGATGCCCAAATGATGATCGCCAAAAACATAGTGTATTGTTTTTCGTCTTGTGTTAAAAAATCAAAACTCTCTGAAAATAAATAAGCCAATAAGGCTGGCTGTTTTGATTTTAGGCTTTCCACATGTTCGGAAAAACTGTCTGCAGCACCAATTAGTGTTGCTTTTTGATCAATCAATGATTCTGGAATAAACTGCATGAATAGAATTTTAAAATACTTAAGATTTTATATTGGATAACTCTTCCAATAATGATTCGCGTTTTCTGGAAGAAACTTCCAACATTGTTCCGTCGATCATTTCTATCATTCCTTTTTTACCCCTCAAAAATTTTCTAACACAATTCAAATTAATTAAATGCGATTTATGTACTCTAAAGAATCCCTTAGGTAATAAAAGATCCTCATAATACTTGAGGGTTTTCGTGATTAATAGTGATCGCTTATTTTTTAGAAAGAAAGAAGTGTAGTTTCCTTTTGCTTCACAACGGATGATGTTTTCAAATTTTACAAAAGTGTATCCATCTGTTGTGGTAAGGGCTATTTTTTGAACCTTCTCGGAAAGCAAAGATTCCTTTAAAGTTTTGAGCTGAGTGGTTTGAAGGTTTTGTGCTATGATAGACTTTTTAACAGCGCTTTGAAGATCTTCAATATCGATTGGTTTTAAAAGATAATCAA
>CAYXQH010000269.1:0-7874 GCA_964467425.1 uncultured Saprospiraceae bacterium | reverse complement strand
CGTATGAAAGCATTATTATTTTTTTCTACCCTTTTCTTATTTATCGCTTGTACAAATGATCAAGAGCAAAAGCAAGGGGAGCAACAGGAACTGACAAAAGAACAAAAACAGATTAAAGCCTTAGAAAAAGAAGTCATTGACATTCATGATGAAGTAATGCCAAAAACGGCTGATATAAATCGGATGCAACGAAAAATCAAAGGAATGCTTAAAGACTCTACATTGAATGAAGCTGCAGCTATTAAGCTTAGAGATCATTTAGTTTTACTCACAAAAGCTGATGATGGAATGAATGATTGGATGAGGGGTTATAAAAAACCTTCTAAAGACAGCCCTTTCGAGGAAGTGATGACTTATTTAAACGGTGAAAAAGTTAAAATTCAAAAGGTTAGCGATCAAATGCTCGAAAGCTTAAAAAGTGGAAATGAGCTTATAGAAAATTTTCAAGCAACCGAGTCTAAGTAATTTTTGTTTTCTTAAAAGTATAATAATGAAAAAATCGATATTCATAATTGCTGCTCTTCTATTAACATTCAGTCTTTATTATGTTGCTTGTACACCGCCTACAGATCAAGCTAAAGAAACCACCTTACCTATTTTAGGCAATAGAGATATTAGTTCGTCTGGTGATACCATTTTTCATCAGGTCCCTGATTTTAGTTTTATTGACCAGGACAGTAATCAAATTACGAATCAGACCTTTCAAGGAAAGGCCTATATAACTGATTTCTTTTTTATCCACTGTCCATCTATTTGTCCTAAAGTAAAAGCGCAAATGATTCGAATCTATGATAAATTTGAATCGAATGACAATTTAGTCATCCTTTCACACACACTAGATCCAAAACGCGATACGATTCCTGCTTTAAAAAATTATGCTAAAAAATTAGACATTAAAGCTGATCGCTGGCATTTGGTTACTGGTGAAAAAGATTTGATTTATTCGATGGCAGATGATTATTTTATTGTTGCAAAAGAAGATCCTGATGCACCTGGTGGTTTTGATCATTCTGGTAGAATTATTTTAGTGGATGAAAATCGTCATGTCCGAGCATTTGCTGAAGGAACAGATTCCGAATCTGTGGATAAATTTATGACCGAAATAGATTTACTTTTAAAAGAGATGAACTAAACCAATACAAACCTTGATAAAACATTTTTTTAAAGTATTTACCTTCCTATTCATAGCCTGTTGCACGATGGTCCTTTCCGATTGTGAATACACCCCTTATACTCAGGGAGAAGTTCTCTATAAATTTCACTGTGAGAGCTGTCATATGGAAGATGGATCAGGTTTAAAAATGTTGATTCCTCCACTAGCTGGTTCAGATTATTTAAAAAACAATCAAGAAAGCATCCCCTGCATTTTAAAAAATGGATTAAAAGGACCTATTTCTGTCAATGGAAAAATCTATGATACCGAAATGGTTGGAATCGAGTCCTTAAATGATGTGCAGATTAACAACATTATTAACTATATAAATCATGCCTGGGGAAATAATTTTGGGCAATCTAATGTCAAAGTAGTTGATGAACGCTTAAAATCTTGCCTTTCCAGCGATTAATTCTTCGATAATTATTTTATTTTTTTATTAAAATTTAGGCAGAAAAATGCCTTTCCAGTCTTAATTCGAAGATATTAAAATTATTTATTAGATTTTGCCAATAAACTGACAGGTTTTACCCCATATTTTAATGCTTAATTTTAAAAAGTGCGTATTTTGAGCCGTTGAAATATGAGTGTACCTTAATCCTATTACCTCCAAAATTAAATATAGGTTCAATGAAAAAACTCTTTACGTTCATTTTATTACTTAGTGCCTTTTCTTTATTTGCCCAACCGATTAACGATGATTGTGCAGGAATAATTGATTTAGGTGTTGTTCCGTTCTGTCCGGATACTACTTTTTTTACCAATCAAGATGCTACAGCGACAGACATTGGAAATGATAATATTCCAGCACCAGGTGCATGTGGAGATAACGATATCACCTTCACTGGCAATGATGTCTGGTTTCAATTTACGACCAGTGATACAATTACCGATTACACCATTACACTGACTGGAATTACAGACGGTATGGGTTCTGATCCAATGTCCAATCCACAAATCATGATTTATCGTGGAGATTGTGAATTTGATGGATTAGCTTTACTTGCCTGTGCTGCCGCAGATGATGGAGAAAACATTCTTGAAATGGATGTTTTAGATTTAGATCCAAATGAGGTTTATTTTATTAGAATAAATGATTGGTCTTCCTCTGCGACTCCAAATTGGGGATCATTTCTCTTATGTATAGATGAGATCGATCCAATAAATACAATCGACCAGAATGGCTCCAACGCCTGTACTGGTGTTCTATATGATACCGGAGGGCCAGATGGTGATTATAGTGGTGGAGAAAATAATACTTTTTCTATTTGCCCGCCATTAGGACAGAATGCTTGTGTCACTTTCAATTTACAATATTTCAATATTGAAGACTTTAGTGATCAATTGATATTTTACGATGGTCCAGATACCAACTCTCCTGTTTTAGTGAGTATTGATGGTAGTGGTTTTGGAAGTGGTGGTCCTAGTATATCTGGAGGTGGTGGTACATGCTTGAGTATTCAAGCTACGAGTGGATGTCTTACCGTTCAATTTACTTCAGATGGAGCAACAGAGTTTGAAGGCTTTGAAGGTTTTTGGGAATGTTCCGCTGTACCTTGTGATCCTGTAGAAGTAATTACCATAGACGATAATATTACTGATCAGGATATTATTGATAATGTTTCTACTCCTCAAACCTTAGTTACGGTTGATACGATTATTTGTGCCCAAGGTGCCTATGGTACTTTTACCGGAGATAATACAGAGCTAGGCTTGGAAAAAGGATTGGTTTTAACTTGTGGATCTGCTTTAAATGCCTTAGGTCCAAATACAGCAACAGGCGTTTCTACTATTAATAATACACCAGGGGATAGTGATTTAGATTATCTTTCCACACAGACCGGTGGTGGCAATCTTTCAAATGATGCTTGTATTGTAGAGCTGGATGTTTTTGTAGCAACAGACGAATTAGTATTCGAATATGTTTTTGGATCCGATGAATATCCGGAATGGGTTAACTCTTCGTTCAATGATATTTTTGCTTTCTTAATTTCTGGTCCGGGTATTACTGGAGATGTAAATATTGCGAATCAAGAAAATATTGCGGTACTGCCGGGTACGAATACACCGGTACAAATTAATAGTGTAAACAACTTTAATAACTGGGAATATTATAGAAATAATGAAGCCGGTATAAGTTTGGAATACGATGGACTTACTTCAGACTTTTTAGCGGTTAAAAAAAGCTTGACTGCTCGAAGAGATGTAATCCCTTGTAATACCTATCATTTAAAATTAGCCATTGCTGATCGAGGTGATAGTTCTTTAGATTCCGGTGTTTTCATTTCTGAGATCAAAGGTGGAACACCTACCCTATCTATCAACTTTGCTTCAGGTGTTGATTACCTTATTGAAGATTGTACAGGGATGGATGATGAATTGTTAATCACCCTAAGTAATCCTTTACCAGATTCAGCGACCTATGATGTGATTATAGATGGGACGGCAACGGAAGGTGTTGATTATATATTAGATATTCCAGACGAGGTGACTATTGCACCAGGTGTAACAGAATTGAGTTTTCCGATTATTCCTTTGTCAGATGGTTTATTGGAAGGTAATGAAACAATCATTATTACACTTACGAATAATTTTGGTTGTGGTGATATTGAATTGACTCAAATTGTGGTCGATCTATCTGATGCTCCTGTTGTAGATATTTTCACTGGACAAGATACAGCTTTTGTATGTCTGAATGAATGTATCACAATGGAAGTAGATGGTGCAGTTGATTATTTCTGGGAGCCAGTTGCTTTAATTGATGATCCATTTGCAACAAATCCAGTGGCTTGTCCAACAACCAGCCAGTTTCTTTTTGTAACCGGATCAATTGGAGTATTACCAGGATGTACAGATACCGATACTATCTGGCTGGAAGTAGTTGACCCTCAGTTGGATATTGTGGCATTAGGAGACATTGATCTTTGTGAAGGAGAAAGCGTTCAATTACAAGCTATTAATAATGTTGGAAATACGAACCTTGAATGGTCGCCAGATACCGGATTAGATGCTACTGATCAAGAAATAGTAACAGCTAATCCTGAAGCAGGTACCTATACGTACGAAGCAACGGTATCTATTGAAGGCTGTACCGCTTCTGATACTTTAACAATTACAGTAGACCCTTTTGATTTCCCGATTTTGACCACTACAGATACTACAATTTGCCAGGGTCAAAGTGTACAGTTGGCGAATAATATTCCGATTACAACAACTATTTATAACTGGACACCTGATATCAATATCGAACCGTCCAATACAGTTTCTGGACCATTAGTTACTCCAGAAGTTACTACAACATATACCTTAAATGCTGTGAGTCCGAATGGAGCTTGTTTGCAAACAGCAAATGTAGATATCGAAGTAATTCCAGCTGCTGTAGATGTTATGCCACAGGATACAGCTTATATCTGTCTTGGAGAAACAGCTGTCCTTACCGCTACGACCACGACTAACATGGTGGAATGGACTCCGATAAATGGTTTGGACAATCCAAATTCATTAACGGTAAACGCTTTGATCACAGAATCACAGTGGTATTTTGCTTCCATGACTATTGGAGCTTGTACCGTGACCGACTCAGTGTATGTTCGAGTAGATTCTATTCCTGATTTACCAATACAGGCTATTCCTGACGATGCACCTTATTGTCCAGGAGAAATCATCACATTAATTTCTCCAACTTACGAACCACTAGATTTCCCGGATATCATGCATCTCTGGACACCTGGTTTAGGTGCAGAATCTGATTTAGAAAATCTTAACCTTGTTATTGCTGCTGTAGAAAGCACCACTTATATGCGATCTACCACAAATAATGCTTGTTCTCAGATAGACGAAATATTTATTGAAGTTGTAGATGCAGGAGATATTCAATTAGCCTGGACAGATACGACTATTTGCGCAGGAGACCCCTTGAGTAATGAAGTGTTTAATGGTACGGACCCAGAGTGGTCACCCGGTTCAGGTCTTTCTTGTACAGAGTGTGCTCAAGTAGATATTACAACTCAAGACACCACCACTTATACCGTTGAAGTCTCCATCATGGGATGTCCGATTTCAGGGGAGGTACAAGTAAATGTTATTCCGGATGCTACGGGCTCAGTAATTAGCGATACTGACATCTGTGCTGGTCAATCCATTACGCTGAATACTGTTCAGGATAATACGCCTGGAACCGTTTACACGTGGACCGCCAGTCCTCCTGACCCTACACTTGATACGGATGCAGCATTACCGAATGTTACTCCTAGTCAGACGACTACTTACTCTGTTGTTGTATCGAATGGCATATGCGATCCTTATGAAGAAAGCGTGACTATTTTTGTTATCCAAAATCCAGTCATTACTATTGATCAGGATATGACGATCTGTGAAGGAGAAGAAATTACTTTAAATGCTTTTAGTACAGAGCAAGGAGGAACCTTTACCTGGACTGGACCAAACATTAACGTAAACGGGCAATCCAT
Source organism: uncultured Saprospiraceae bacterium (assembly GCA_964467425.1). Lineage (GTDB taxonomy): Bacteria > Bacteroidota > Bacteroidia > Chitinophagales > Saprospiraceae > JAHDHW01. The sequence goes on along the minus strand of CAYXQH010000269.1, from coordinate 2,252 downwards.
AACTGTAAATCCTTCAGAAACTTCCTCTTACGATCTCAACTATTCTGATGGATGTGGAAATACCTTTGACGGAACAATTGAAGTCACCGTGATTGAAAATGTCAATGTAAACATCATGATTGAGCCAGATACATCAAGTTTCCCAGAAGGGGCGATTGTTGATTTAACGGCAGTTCCAGATGAACCGATTAATGGTGCAACCTATAGTTGGAATACTGGTCAAAATGGTCAAATGATTACAGATACCATTACAGAAACGCCAACTATTACCTATTCTGTCACTGTCATTAGTGCAGAAGGATGTGAATATACGGATCAAGTCACTTACGATGTGACAGAAGCATTATATGACATTCCGAATGCTTTCACGCCAAACAATGACGACGTGAGTGATTTTTTCAACGTTGTTTACTCTGGTAGCTTTGAGATTATAGAATTTAAAGTCTTTGATCGTTGGGGAGAAATAGTCTATAACAATGAAACACCAGATGATGGTTGGGATGGAAAGAAAGATGACAAATTAATGCCGTCTGACGTGTATTTATATGTTATAACGCTACGAAGACCTTCTGGAGAAGAAATAACAGAAAAAGGTGATTTGACCTTGATTCGATAAAATAACTTCTTACACATATTTGAACCCCAGGGAGACGATGATTCATTTTATCGTCTCCCTGGGGTTTTTTATTCAAGATTTCAAAAAAATACTTACTTTTATAAAAAAATTACAGATATGAAAAAAGTACACTTTACATTTATTTTTACTTGTTGTCTTCTTTTTTCTGCCTTTGCTCAGCAGTCTGACTATGTCAACCGCGGTGGAATTGGATTTGTTAAAGCAGGTCTTGGCTTTGGAGCTCCTGGAGATTTGAACGATGATCTTAGCACAACATTTGGCCAAAGCACTTCTATTAGTGGAAGTTCTTTCCAAGTTGGAGCTGGTGGATTTATGCTTTTTTCGAAAAGAATTGTGGTTGGTGTAGAAGGCTATGGTCTTTTTCATTCAGAGGAAGAAGTTGGACCTTACTCGGCTCGATTAACCGGTGGTGGTGGTGAAATAAAATTAGGCTTGGCACTGCTCAATAATAAAAAATTTCTAGGTTTCCCGTATTTGGGCATCGGAGTGGGTGGCAATAGAGTAGAAATAAAAAATGACGATGAGGAAGAAGTTTTATTTGGAGAAACGCCTGTTCCCAATTTTTTTGAAGAACGTTTGCGCGTTCGCTATCCTATCCTTGATCTTGGAATTTCTATTTTTAAAATACCTGCTGTTGATACCGATGGAATCAGTATAGGTGGGCATATTGGTTTTACGACTTCTTTAGGAAAGGATACATGGCAGCAAGACAATGATGATGATGTTATTGGTGCAAAAGATATGGGATTAAGTACTTTTTATATTAAACTTTCCATTGGAGGCGGTGGCTTTTTCTACAAAAAGAAAAAAGAAAATCCGTAGAAAGTATATTTAGTTATATGGTTATGTAGGTTATTTGAATTTTATATATCTACATAACTATATAACCCATATAACCACATCTCCTTATCCTGATTTCTACATGAGCATTAAATATCAAAATCCTCCAGCTTTAGAATATCTTGCCTGGGCTTTACTTGTAGCCTTATTCCTTCTTCCTTTATTTTATTATGGTCAATTACCTGATCGAATCCCCAGCCACTTTAATGCAAGTGGAGCACCTGATGCTTTTGCTAGCAAAGCCTCGATTTGGATCTTACCAATCATTGGACTCAGTGTATTTTTGTTATTGCATTTTCTAAGTAAAGCAGAAAAGCTAAAGATAAACGGCGGTCCCGCGAATAGGACTAAAGAACAGGAAGAGCAAATTCAAACGATAGGGCGTAAAATGCTAAATGCTCTAAAAATTTTAATCCCCGCTGCATTTCTCTACATTAATTTTTCTACCATCAATACGGCACTCGGTAAAATGAATGGTTTAGGAAGTTATTTTCTAATTATCTTTTTGATTAGCATTTTTGGCGTTCTTGGCTATTTTACATATAAAATGTATAATCTACCGGAGTGATTAGTTATAGTTTCAATTTTTATGGTATAAACCAATGTTCGTTCATTGTAAATAATATTTATTTCTGTTTTTATGATTAAAAATTATCTTTTAAAAAATATAGCTTATACCCTACTCTTCATTCTTTTTAATGCCTGCACGCCGTTTGAAAGTCCGACTGAAAATGCCGTGTCCATACATAAAAATAATCTAGAAAAAACCTGGTTG
>CAYXQH010000268.1:0-7899 GCA_964467425.1 uncultured Saprospiraceae bacterium | reverse complement strand
TTAGCCAGATTTTCTTTGTTTATAGCATTTTTTTATAAAACCAATCTAAAGTTTTTCGAATATTAAGTAATTGGTTATCAACATTTTATGATTTTATTTGTGTCTTGACCTACGGTTTTATGGTATGACTGACTAATATTTTTTGTCCTGTCGAAAAAGGAAGACTGGGCTTAACTTTGTAATAAATAATATTACTCTTTTTGTCCATCAAAAATTATTACTAATGAAAAAAAGAAAACTTACTCTCCTGATTTTTACTTTGATAAGCTGGTCTTTGTTTGGGCAAGATTCATGGTCTTTGGAGCATTGTATACAGCTTGCTTTAGAAAACAATAATCAAATTAAAACAGCTCAATACAACTTACAACAAAGTAAGCTGGATGCGAAAGAAGCTACTAATGAAAGATTACCTGGAATTAGTGGAGATTTTAGAGGCGGCTACCAGTTTGGTCGAACAATAGATCCAACGACTAATACTTTTGACAACAAGCGAATAGGGTACAACATCTATGGTGTACAAGCTTCGATTGATGTTTTTACAGGTCTTCGAATAAAAAATAAAATTACACAAAGTCAATATAATTCTACAGTTGCCAAACTAGAAGTTGATGCGGAAAAAAATAATGTAATATTACAGGTTACGGAAGCTTACTTGAATGCTCTATTAGCAGAGGAACAATTGCAGATTGTTAAAAAAAGTTTGGCGCAGTCTGAAGATCAATTGAAAAATGTAGAGCAGAAAATAGCTGTTGGAGTAATGCATAAAAATGGACAATTAGAATTTTCATCTATTGTTCAAAAAAACCAAAAAGATTTGATCGTTGCAAAAAATGAATTAACGATCAATCATTTAATTCTAAAACAATTATTAGAAATAGATTCTGATACAGAATTAACCCTGGACCGATTTTACTTTGGAGAATTTTTACCCCCTGCTCCGAATCTATCCGTTTCGAATTTGTACGAAAAAGCGTTAAAAACACAACCACAAATTAGAGCGAATGAATTGCGATTAAAAAGTGCTGAAACAGGAGTTAATATTGCGAAGTCAAGTTATTTTCCAACAGTTTCACTTTTCGGAACCTTAAGTACAAACTTCTCAACAGAAGGTAAAAAATTAGATCAATTAGAATCTGTTCCAGTTGCACAAGATGGGTTTATAAATGGTGAACCGGTTTTGCTAGAATTTGAACAAACTGTTCCAAGATTGATGGATGTACCTTATTCCGACCAATTGGAAGACAACTTTGGACAAGGGCTTGGAGTGCTTATTAACATTCCAATATTTAATAAAGGAAAAAACAAACTAAGCGTAGAGCGAGCTCGGATAAATTTACTTCAAGCAAGAGAACAAGCCAAGCAAAACGATAGAGATTTGAAAATGCAAGTAGTCAGAGCGTATACTGATATGGTTTTAGCCTGGGAAACTTATCTCGCTGCAAAGAAAAGCGCAGCAACTGCTCAGCTAGCATATGAAGATATTCAAAAACGATTTGAACTAGGCGTTAGCAGCACTTTTGAATTGACGACTGCTCAAAATAATGCGGACACAGAACAATTTGATCTAGCCAGAAGTAAATTTCAATACTTATTCTCAAAAAAGGTAGTTGAACATTACCAAGGTAAGTAACGGAATGAAATTAAATAAACCCACTTTTTTAAATCAAAGCTTATGCCTCAAGTAAAAAATATATCTACCTCTTCTAACGGTGTGGTTGGTGTTTGGAAAATTGAAGAACCCACAGGTTATTTTGCAAAGTATTTGCCGATGTATGATTACAAAATTCCAGAGTGGAACAGAATGTCTGCTTCTCGAAGATTAGAATGGCTGGCTGGAAGATTTTTGGCACAACAAATCTCTGAAAATTCGGAAGATGTTGAAATCACTAAAAATGAAAATGGCAAGCCGATTCTAAAAGGCAATAAAAATATTTCAATTAGCCACTCCAGAAAAATGGTGGCAACAGCAATCGGAGAAACAGAAACTGGAGTAGATATTCAATATAAGTCAAAACGACTCTATGATTTAGCTTTTAAGTTTTTGAGCGATCAGGAATTTAGTCAACTGAGCCATGATAATCTTTTAGAACAATTACACATTTATTGGGGCGTAAAGGAAGCTTTATATAAAATTCATGGAGAATCTGATTTGTTTTTCAAAAGAGATATTTACGTTGAATCTTTTGCGCTTCAAAAAGAAGGAATCGTTAAAGCGCATATTACCAATAGAAAATATCGAGGAAGCTATTTACTGAATTATGATTGGATGGATGATTATGTCCTGGTTTATATTTCTAAAACTTTAAAAAACTAAAAAATGATTAGAATAAATAATCTACGGAAATCTTACACATTAGGGAAAAATGAATTTGAGGTTTTAAAAGGAGTAGACCTAAGGATTGCAAAAGGAGAGTTTGTCTCTATCATGGGGTCATCGGGTTCAGGTAAGTCAACCTTGCTTAATGTCATGGGGATGTTGGACATGTATGATAGCGGCTCTTATTCTATTGAAAATGTACTGATCAATAATCTCAGTGCAAACCAAGCTGCAAAATATCGGAATCAATATATTGGTTTTGTATTTCAATCCTTTAACCTGTTACCCTATAAGTCTGCAGTTGAAAATGTTGCTTTACCGCTTTCATTTCGAAATATAAAAAGGAAAAAAAGAAATCAAATTGCTTTAGAGTATCTGGATATGTTTGGCCTTAAAGATTGGGCGAATCACTTGCCTTCAGAATTATCCGGAGGACAAAAACAACGGGTAGCAATAGCAAGAGCACTTATTGGTCAACCTAAAGTAATTCTTGCTGATGAGCCAACAGGTGCATTAGATACGAAAACATCCTATGAGGTAATGGATATTTTTGAAAAACTTAATAAGCAGGGAATGACGATTGTTTTGGTGACGCACGAGCCGGATATCGCAGACAAAACAGAACGAATCATTCGAATCAAAGATGGTCTAATCGAAACGGATCTGGTAAATCTTCCTTTAGAAACCAAAGCTGTTGTATAAGTGACAGCTTACCACTTACATTATTTAATCATTAAAATGTCTAAGCATGTTTGATCTGGATAAATGGCAAGAGATATATAGTACTATAAAAAGACATAAACTCCGTACGTTCTTAACAGCTTTCGGAGTAGCATGGGGCGTGTTTATTCTGGTACTCTTATTGGGGTCGGGAAATGGATTGAAAAATGGAATTAATATCTCTTTACAAAGCAATGCTGAAAATAGTGTCTGGGTATACCCGGGAGTGACGTCCACTCCTTACCAAGGATTAAAAACTGGAAGATTCATCAAATTTGATAACTCAGATTTTGAGATGATTCAGAAAATAAAAGGAGTAGAACATACTTCTGGCGTGCATTATTTATCTCCTGAAAATAGTCTTATTCAATATGCTGGAAAACAAATGCAATACTCTATACTTGCCGTTCATCCTCAGCAACAATTTTTAAACAAAATTGACATGCTTCATGGTCGATTCATAAATAAATTCGATCTCGATAATTATAGAAAAGTTGTTTGCATAGGTTTGGATGTAGCGATAGACTTATTTGGAGAGGAGGATATCCAAAAGGCGGAGGGGACTTATCTACTAGTAGGTAATGAAAAGTATCAGATAGTCGGTGTTTACTATGACAAAGAAGAAGAGCGTAGTACAGACCAGGTATATGCGCCAATTTCAACGGTGCAAAAAGTATTTGGCTCCAAGGAACTTGACCAAATCATGTTTACGACTGGAACCTTAGATTTAAAATCAGTAAAAAAAATAGAAACAGAGGTTCGAGCAAAATTAGCAAACCGATTTAAGTTTTCTGTAGAAGATAAACAAGCTATATACATGAAAAATGATCTTGCACGTTTTGAGCAGTTTCAAACGTTGTTCCAAATGATTCGATACTTTGTATGGTTTGTAGGAATCGGTTGTATTGGTGCAGGAGTAATTGGGATTAGTAATATTATGTTGATTAGTGTAAAAGACAGAACCAAGGAAATTGGAATAAGAAGAGCATTAGGATCTAGTAATTTTTCCATCATTCAATTGATTTTGACGGAAGCAGGATTCCTTACTTTATTATCTGGCTATTTGGGCTTGCTATCTGCCGTTTCCATTTTATTTGCAGTCCAGGCAATGTTCGAACAATTTAATATACAAACGCCATTTTTCAGAAACCCTGAAGTCGAACTAAGCACTGTTCTATCTGCTATTTTTCTATTAGTGTTCACGGGACTATTGGCTGGACTTATTCCGGCTGTTAAAGCAATAAAAGTACCACCTGTAGAAGCAATTAGATTGTAAACGAAGAAAATTAAAATTTCAAACCATTTAACTATTTGAGCATGTTTAATATTGATACTTGGCAAGAAATATTTATTACGATAAAGAAAAATAAATTTCGAACAACCCTTACCTGTTTTGGTGTTTTTTGGGGAATACTGATATTCATTGTTTTAGTGGGAGCTGGAAGAGGGATGGAAAATGGGATGATTAGTATGCTACAGAATAGAACGATTAATAGTCTGTACATTTTTACAGAACCTACCACTCTTCCTTATAAAGGGAATCCTGCTGATCGTAAAATTGAACTAACCTTGGATGACGTGGAAGTCGTTAAAAAGAGTTATGCAGAAAATATCGATGTAATAATCCCACGGATTTTATTAGGGAAGAAAGCACTTTCGAATAAAGGTATCACAGGAACTTTTAGCGTTTCTGGCGAAAAAGCTTCTTTTTTTGATTTAGCTCCCAAGGACATGGTTAGTGGACGATTAATTAGCGATTTGGATAGCCGCGAAAATAGAAAAGTAATGTTAATCGGACAGTACCTTAAAGATTTGTTTTTTGAAAATGAAGAAGCTATTGGGTCTTTTTTGACTTGTGATGGCGTACAATATATGATCGTTGGTGTGTTTAAATCTAGCGTCGTAAATAGTGCAGATAAAAGAGAAGAGCAGCGGGCATTTATCCCATTCTCTGTTGCCAAAGCAACCCGAGGAGGATCTAATAATATAGACCAAATCGCTTTTGCACTTCCTCCAAACGTGTCTTCTATAAAAATGGAAAGTAAAATTAAAAAACTTTTAAAACGAAAGTATCAAATCCATCCAGATGACCGATATGGTATCAAAGCGTTTAATCTTGAAGTTCAGTTTAGAAAATTTTCTGGTTTGATAGCGGCTGTTGGATACTTTGTTTGGTTTGTTAGTTTGGGTTCTTTAATCGCTGGAATATTAGGCGTAGGTAATATCATGTCGATTGTGGTAAAAGAACGAACAAGAGAAATTGGGATCCGAAAAGCTTTAGGCCAAAAACCATTTTCTATTATAAACTCAATTTTGATGGAGTCGGTTTTTGTTACCATAAGCGCAGGCTACTTAGGTCTAATGATAGGTACTTTATTAATTTTTGCGATCAACTTTGTGTTCAATAAATTCAATTTAAATAATAGTTATTTCGCAAATCCGCAGATAGAATTTTCTACTGGGTTGCAAGCACTTTTAATAATTGTTGTTGCGGGAGTGATAGCCGGATTAGTGCCAGCGATAAAAGCAGCAATGATTCAACCAGTTGTTGCATTACGAAACGAATAATAAACTTTTTATACATACTCTTAAATAAATTAATAATCAAATTAAAATATTATGAAAAAGAGCTTTCTTATATTAACCGGTACACTACTCATCTTATCTTCAGTTGGTCTAGGCTGTTATTTTTCTAAACAAGGCCAAGGCGAAGAAAATGCATTTAACTGGAGTAAACCATTCAAAAGTAGCATTTCTAAAAAAGTTGTCGCTACAGGAATTATTAAACCTAAAACTGAAGTAAATGTAAAGACTGTTGTCTCAGGAGTCGTAGAAGAACTGTATGTGAAACCTGGAGAACTCGTAAAAAAAGGACAAAAAGTAGCAAAAATAAAAGTTGTTCCAAACCAGGTCAATGTAAATACGGCGCAGTCAGAAGTTGAACTTTCCCGACTTCGATTGGACGAGGCAACTCGAAATCTAAAACAGCAGAAATTGGTTCTGTCCCGTAATCTGGATGTCGTTAGTTTTAAAAATAATGCTGATGCAGCTAAAGAAAAAGAACAGCGTTACGATGAATTATTTAAAAATGGAATTGTTTCAAATGAAGAGTTGGAAGCTGTTCAATTAGAGAAGGATTTGAAAGTGACAGAATACGAAAACGCTTTAATTAATTCTGAAAATAATCTTCAGCAATTCCAAACGGATGTAGCTGTGAAAAAATATCAATTAGAGTCTGCAATTAATAATCTTCAATTGATAAAAGATGGGATTTCAGAAAAATCAAACCAAATAGCAAATATCATTACCTCGACTACAGATGGCATGGTGCTCGATATACCTATTGAAGTTGGCTCTTCAGTTATAGAAAGAAACAATTTTAATGAAGGTACTACTATTGTAAATATTGCGGATATGAATTCGTTAATATTTGAAGGAATGATAGATGAAGCGGATGTTGAAAAACTAAATACAGGGATGGGGCTTGAGCTGACTATTGGAGCAATCGAGGACGAGACATTTACTGCATATCTGGAGTTTATAGCCCCGAAAGGTGTTAGTGTTGATGGAGCCATAAAGTTTGAAATAATTGCAATGATCCAAAAAGATAAAAAGAGAATGCTAAGAGCTGGTTACAGCGCAACGGCTAATGTAATATTAGATAACCGCGAGGATGTCTGGTCAGTAAAAGAGCGAGATATACTTTTAGATGAAGGCTTAGTTTATGTTGAAGTACAGAATGGAGAAGGGCAGCCTGAGAAAAAAGCGATAGAACTTGGTTTGTCTGATGGTATAAATGTGGAAGTAGTAACTGCTGGTGTCGACTCTACGCTCTATATAAAAACGCAATAAGATATAGTTTTCATAGTTTTATTTTTGATTAATTTAGCCTTCTCAATTGAGAGGGCTTTTTTATAAAAAAAGCAGCTCGGGTGTAATGAGCTGCTTTTCAAATACTATATATACGTTTCGGATTAAAATGAAAATTTCTTAATTATAGCTTTATATTTTTCGTTGCTGATTAGAGTGAAAATTTTTCTTCTGTGAAACCCTGACTGATCGTCAGATCGGGCAGGTCTGGTCTAAAACAAACTCTATGTTTAGTTAAAAGGAGTAATTCACTCCAACACCCAAGCCGACTTCCAAATCTCGTTTATTATAATAGATGCTAGTTTCGTCAGGAAGGTTGTATCGGCCTTTTAGCTCGAGGTCTAAACTGAAACGCTTGTTCAATTTAAGTCTGATACCTAAATCCTGATAAAGTGATCCGGAAAAATGATCTTCTTCAGGTAGTTCAAAACTAGGATGTGTGTCAATTTTTCGATCTCCTTGAATCCCAAGAGAGGTATACAAGCCCATCTTTCCCTTTTCTAAGATGTTCCATTTCATACCAATCTTTGCGTTGATTTCCTTCGTTTCTAAATAAACTGGCCAAATACCTGGATGGCAGAAATCACATAGTTCTCTCATGAATCCTGCTTTGCTATACATCAATCCTGTTTCTATTTCGAATTGTTTGCTTATTGCTCTTGAATATTCAAACCCAATAGAAAATTGATTGTTCTGTGGTAAATAATCAGTGTAAACCGGATCGAAAATATCGCTGGAATAAACGATTCGGATTTCGTTTCGCTGAGCGAAAACAAAAATGGCACTAAGTAAAAATGCGGTAATTAAGAGTATCCTTTTCATAGCTTTACATTTTTGGTGTTCAAAAATGGTCAATTGTATCGTATATATGAAAAGACGTAAGTAGGAGAGGGAATGGTTGGTATTTTAAGGAATGTTTAACAGTTATTAAGAAAAACAGGTACTCAGGTACTCAGGTACTCAGGTACTCAGGTACTCAGGTACTCAGGTAC
>CAYXQH010000267.1:0-7933 GCA_964467425.1 uncultured Saprospiraceae bacterium | reverse complement strand
ATGTTTAACCTTGGTAGTTTATACCGAGATCGTTTGGAGCTTAACGTAAAATCCATGGAAACGCTGGAAGAGCTCAACAACCGATTTCCAGGCAACAAACACGAGTTAGATTCCTGGTATTTTCTGTATCTCGTTCATACTGATTTAGGTAATACTGGAAAAGCTAAAGAATACTTTGACAAGATCGTTGGAAAATATGCGAACACTACTTATGCGCGTGTTTTACAAGATCCTAACTTTTTGGAAAACAGCAAAGAAGAAGAACGTCGCGTGACGGTTTATTATAATCAGACTTATGATACTTTTCAAGAAGGTAAATATCAGGATGCTGCAGAACGAGCAGTTAAAGCCTCTGATTTATTCGGTCCTACAAATGTACTGCAAGCAAGATTCGCTTTACTTTATGCCATGTGCCTTGGAAACACGAAAGGACAAGATGCCTATAAAGATGGTTTAAGAGAGGTAATTACAAAATATCCGGACACGCCTGAACAAAAGCGCGCTCGTGAAATTTTACGCCTTCTGGGTGGAGAAGACATTACAGTTGAGGATACTGAAAAAGTAGGTGGTGAAAACAAAACCAAGAAAGGCAAAAGTAAATTCAAAGTAGATGATGGTAAAATGCATTATGTCATTGTCGTCCTAAAGAATAAATCGATTAGTCTTACGGATGCAAAAGCGAAAGTATCTGACTATCATAAACAGTTTCACAAACTTGATAAACTTAGAATCGCTAATGTATATTTAGATAAAGATACCAGTACACCAATATTGGTAATCAGAAGATTTAAAAACAAAGACTTAGCAATGGGTTACTATAGTGGTGCTCAACAAAATAGTGGCGAATTTCTACCCTCAAAAGCGGAGTATGTAATTTATCCAATCACACAATATAATTACCGACAGGTTTTGAAAAATAAAGAATTGGAAAGCTATAAAACGTTTTTCGAAGAAAATTACTAAACAGTTTTTTAGCTTACAAAAAAGGTGCGCCCATTTAAATGAGCGCACCTTTTTTTTATAAAGAACCTTTATTCCATCTCAATCAATAGTTGTCCTTTTTCTACGGCGACACCTTTTCCAATATGCACTTCTTTAACAATCCCTTCCCCGCTCGACTTGATCACATTCTCCATCTTCATAGCTTCCAAGACCAATAATTTATCGCCTTTCGTAATTTCCTGACCAGGGCTCACATTAATATCTAGTACTAAACCTGGCATCGGAGCTTTCACTTCTTTGATCTTACTACTGGAAGTCACTTCAAGACCTAGGGCACTAATAAGTTGATCGAATTTATCATTCAACTTGATAGAATATTCTGAACCGTTAACAGTAATATGGAAAAGCTTATTTTTGAAATCAACATCATTTACCTTAGCCTTATACGTTTTGCCATCCTGGATAATATGAAATTGCCTATCACCTTCTACGACAATATCTAAAGCATCAAGATTTTCTTGATTAAGTTCAAGTTGATAATGATCATTCACTAGTGCTTTGTACTTCACTTTCTTTTGTTTTTAAAGGTGGTTTTATCCGACCAAGTTTATTCATAAAATATACTTCAAAAATAGTGAATGCCAGATAAATAATCAGGAAAGGTAAAAGAAACCAGGCATTTGTTGGATTAACTGTGTTTTTATAGATTAAAACGATCACCATTATAAAGAGCATCTTTATAAAAATAACGCCTAGTATAATCGAGGTAAAAGTATTGAGATTTGGACTTTTAGCAGCTCTCTCTGCCATTACATAAACCCCATAGGTAAAGAAAACAAAAAACACCCAACTGGTCCATGAGAATATTAAATGCTCTTTTAGTACAGGTATAAAAAACTGAACCATTAATAGCAAGGCAAGACCAACTGATAAAAAAAGGAAATTTTTGTAGAATAGTTTTTTACTCATTTTCGACTCACATCTTTCAGTATCAAGTAAAAGGCTATTGCCAGAGCAATTAATGCGCATAAAGCTGTCATTATTGCTTGCTCTAATTCCAGATAAGCATCAAGCTTCTTTCCAATGAAGACACCGAGTCCAATGATAATGGCCATTTGAAAAGCCATTCCGGTATAACGGAGTGCTACATTTGGATTACGAGGCTTGTCCGACTTTTTCTTCTTTTGATTTGACAATAGATTTTGCAGATTTTGTATCTAAACTACCATTTGTTTTGGCTGAACCCATTTGGCATGCGACACTAAACACTGCTCCTGACTGTACGATCAATTTATTAGTACGCACATCTCCTACCACTTTAGCGGTTTCGCGAACATTTAGTAATTCTGAAACGTGAAGAATTCCATCAAATTTGCCTTCGATCACAGCATTTTGGCAACGAATTTCTCCTTCAATTGACCCAGTAGGACCAATAATTACTTTTGCATTACAATTTAATGAACCTTTTATGATCCCATCTATCCGGATATCGCTTTCAGATTTAATCGTACCTTCTATAACAGTACCATTAACCAAAGTATTTAAAGAATGAGAAGTTGTTGGTAAAATGCTTTTTTTGGACTGTGATACCTCTTTTTTCTTACTGCTGAACATTTTTTTTGTCTTTTAAGTGTTTTTAATTAAAAGTTCGAACGGCTTGCTTTCATATTTGATCTAGCCAGATTTTTAGTATCCATTGAAAAGATCAATAACACTTTTTGTACTGCGAAAGATACTATTTTTTTCAGGTATTTTGCTACCGTTTAATGAAATAAAGTAGAGAGACTAAAATTATAGCCGCTGTATAAAGCAAGCTTTTTGTAATGAGTAGCTAACGATGGGAATTAAAAATGTCCCGTTTTCAATATAAAACGGGACATTTTTTAGATATAAAATATCTCTTAGAAATTAGGACAGTAAACGCTTCGTTTTTCTGGACCACAAATCTTATAAACTAATGCAAACTCAAAAGCTCCATTAGAATTAGATGCTGGTCTTAAACTAGATACGTTAATATCATAGCTAAATCCTATTGAAAAATCATTATAATCAAATCTTGTAGACAGGATAAATGCATCAGCAGTTGTTGTCTTTTCAAAGTGATTAGACAAACGCATCCAGGCTCCAATTTGGAATGCCTGATACTGACGACGATTTCCACCTAATAAAAACTTAAGGCTTGTTCCTGTATTTAACTCAAAAGAAGGACCTTGTCTCAAAGCTATAATGCCTGGAACTAAGCCTACTTTATTCGTCATCATAAATTCACCACCCGCATGAACTGTGAATTTACTATACAAAGCTTCAAACTGTGAAGTATCAAAAGATTGGTTTGCACGGTTAAGGTGGCTATATGCTCCTCCTAAGTACAAATTATTATCTTCATCAAAAACAGTGAACCAAAGTAAACCTGCTGAAACATCAGCAAATAAGAAATTGGTATTATTAAAGTCTTCGAAGGTCGGTAAACTCCCATCAAACTCTCCATTACCATTGTGTTGAGTTCCATAACGAGCATTTAGAAAATCAATACTTCGTTGAGAAACCCCGGCATCAGCACCGATAACCAGGTAATGTGCTTTTTGACGGTATCCGCCCATTTTTTTACTATAAGAAAATGAAAGCCTTCCTTGTAGGGTAGCAAAATCAAGCTCTCCAGCTCTATCTCCCCAGAAAGTACCTCCTACACCAAAGAAATCATATCGCCCAACTGGTATACGTTGATCATATGAAACCGAGTAGGTATTAAATGCATTGGACTTAAGAACACTAGCCCATTGGTTACGATAATTAGCAACCAATCTTACGTTACAATTCATTACTCCAGTCATTGCTGGATTAAGATTTAATGGAGAAAGGTAAAATTGTGAAAAGTGAATATCTTGAGCACCCAGACTCAATGAACCTAATCCCACCACACAAATAATAAGTAAATGTTTCAATCTTTTCATAAATACTAAGTTTGTAGTCATAATTTAAAAAATACTCCAGATCACGGGAATATTAAGTTAAATCGCACTGTAGACGATAAAAATAGATATTTTTTTCATGGAAATGAATAAAATGGGCGCTAAAATTCAGAAGACCATCCACTAATTATGTTAAAGTTAGCAGAATGTGATTAATAAACGCTTTTTTATCTAAAAATATTACTTCAAATTCAGCAATGTTTGGATAATTTATTTCTTCCTGTTTTCAGGAAAAACTATCATTTCTTTGAAATTCAAACGATATTTTCGTCATATTTCCAAGAAGCTCCAAACTCTTCAACTAAAACATTGTCATAATAATCCGCTCGTTCAAACAAATGTCGAAAAAGCTCTCTACCTGTTTTAGCATTCAGATATCGGTCATAAATTAATAGTGAAAGGACGATATCATCGCCTTTGACACTAAATGTCAGACCTTCAATTTCGTGATTTTGACGTAATAAATATTCGTAGAGGGGTTGAATATTGTGTGGGGGGAGATTACAAAGACTAGCATCTCCAATTATTAAGCCAGTTTTTTCATAATAGGATATACTTATTCTAGCACTACCCTCTCGAATTCCCCAGTTATTTGGACCTCTCCTAGATAATTTGACATCATGTCCCAACTCTTCCAGCATATTTTCAATCGTATAAGCGCAGCCAATCGGTTCAAATGGTTCGATAGCTGATAAAAGTTGAATCTTCTTTCCACACTCCGGACAAAAGGAGGTCTTTAGTTGATGTTCGAAAATAAAATGCAAACATGAATAACAACGAGAGGCTTTCCTTCTTCCTCCTTCTTCAAACTTATCCAGTGCTTTTTTCAAATAAGAAATTGGAAGCGAGAATCCAATATTGCTGTCCTTATCTGCTATAAAGGTATTGACACCAATTATTTCACCTTTTGTATTTAGTAAAGGGCCTCCGCTATTTCCGGGACTAAGCGATGCACTATGATTAACAAAACTAACATCATCCTGAATGTAATCAAGATCCGACACCACTCCTATCGATGAATTATATTGCATACTGAAAGGATGACCTACTGCCAATATCTCCTGCCCTAAGACTAATGCTTGTTCGTTTAATACTGCTTTAGGAAGTTTAACATTCTTTTCAAAAACAGGCGCACTTAAGAAAGCCAGATCATGCTTCATATCTACAAAAAGTACCTGGACAATTTGCTTTTTAAAAAAAGAACTGGCAACCACCACATCACAATTATCTCTTACTACGTGCTCATTACTAATAATGACCTCATATTCTGGCAAATAAAAGCCTGTCCCCATATTGTAAGGCGTTGCAATCTGAATGATTAGACTTTTATATTTTTCAATGACGTCGTTCATTTATTTAGTAGTACTTTTAACTTAGTTAACTGCGGTCAGCTCTAATTCTTTCACCATTATTAAATAGGATCTTGAAAAGTTGAGCAAGGATCCAAATTCCAGAAGACTAGTATTCGGGCTAAAATCCAAATACAAATGTTTATTTTCCTGAGCAATCTGCTTAATTCCTTTCTTAATTAATTTGGTATTTAGTTTCTTAGTAGAAGGTTCATAAAATACATCTTGAAATCCCAGACTTTTAAAATAAGCAGGTTCCATTACTTTAAAATACAAAACAAATAAATCTAAGACCCCTTTTGGAACAGCATAATTAAATAAACAATTGCCGACGATGTAGCCCGGAATAGATAAAGCAATAGCGGGATGCTTATTCTCCTGATACCAATCCATGTGAGATAATTCACCGGTGATCACTCCTCGGATCCGCTGAAGATTAATGGGTTTCGTAATCCCAAAGGTGGTCTGTACCCGATACATTTCTTTAAAAAAATCTTCTTTTGGTCGATCAATTAAGGATTTCAATTCCTTTTGGATCATATTATTTTTTTCCTGCGTCGTTTTTTGATCATTCGAAAAATAGAGTCGATTAATTCGTTCCAAGGTTTCCATCATAAAACCTTCCGGCTTCACCAAGAAATCCAAGCGATAAACTAAATCCAATAACAGATAAGTAACACCTCCAGGATATTCATCTTTATCCAAAGAACCATTTTCAACAACCTCAAAAGCCTGCTCAATTTTCGTTTTAATAAAATTATATTTTGCCTCTTTCTGTAGGTCGCTTAATTCAACAAGGTGACTACTTTCTATAGGTAATAGTTCGCTAAACTCATCCAGCAAAAGATCGTCTTGTTTGTCGGCATTGATTGCCAACTCCCGAAGAGCATAATAAAATTTATAGGGAGAGCCATCTAATAAAAAACTATCAAATACGATAACAATACAATTATCTTCATCTAAGGCAAAACGACTATATTCTAAATTGAAATTATGAGATATGAGGCGGTTCATAAAACCTACATCAAGCGTTTTTGATTGGACGATACGAGCTTCCACTCTTATTTTCAAACCATCTACCCACCCAGTTATTTTTTTAGAACCTTGATAAATTTCGAAGGTCAATTTCCCTTTTTCTTCTACCCAGGTGACATTCTCTTCTTTTTCATCCCGCAAGTAAAAAAAGAAATCTTTATAGGCTCCGATATATTCTTTTTGGTCAAATTTTTCCAGAGAGCGATCCCAGGCATCGTATTGCTCAGACGATTTATGCGAATCGCTATATCGTCCAAACCGAATATCCGGCGGAACATTTTCATCAGCATTACTTCCAAAAAGACGATCAAATAATCCCATTCGCTTTAATTCTCGAGAGTCCCGTTAATTTACAGGGAAATTAATATTTTTGAATGATAATTTAGAGCTTGTTTTGTGAAATTACGTTTTCCTTTGGCTTTATTGAGGTATCGACCACTTAATCTTTTATACTTGTTGTTTGTTTTCAACTGCAAAATAATAAGAGTATGTTTAAAAATCTATTAATTACCTACAAACGGCAAATTTAAATATCCTCGAAACAGAATTGTATGTCAAAATTCAGAACAAATATATCCGATCTCTCTTCTACATTGAAGTTTGAGCACCAACTTCCAGTCTTATTGCTTGGATCTTGTTTTGCGGAACATATCGGTGCTCAATTGAGTCAATATAAATTCTCGAGGCTCCTCAACCCTTTTGGTATTTTATACAATCCTTTTTCTATTGGAAATGCTTTGGAGTTTCTAATCCAGAAAAAGACATTTGAAGAAAAAGATTTAATCCAGGCCAATGGGCTTTGGCATAGTTTCGATCATCATGGCCATTTTTCAAAATCTTCCGCAATAGAAACATTACATACGATCAATGCTTCTGCTCATGAGGCGAGTCAATTTTTAAAGAAGAGCAAACGGCTAGTATTGACCTTTGGAACCAGTAATGTATTTGTTTATAAAAACACGCAACAAATCGTAGCAAATTGTCATAAAATTCCGAATCAAGACTTCGATCGAAAAGCCTTAAGTGTCGATGCTATTTTACAAAAACTAAGTCCTGTTTTGGAGCAGTTAAAAACCAAAACTAGTGACCTGGAAATCCTTTTAACAGTAAGTCCTGTTCGGCATTCCCGAGACGGCCTAATTGAAAATCAGAGGAGTAAAGCTCGCCTTTTAATTGCTTGTGAACAACTTTGTAAGCAACATGATTTTGTGCATTACTTTCCCTCGTATGAAATCATGATGGACGACCTGAGAGATTATCGATTTTATACACAAGATATGCTGCACCCCAATCAAACAGCGATTGATTATATCTGGGACTTTTTTGGAAAAACTTATTTCACGGATTCCACTAAAGAACTAAATTTAAAAATTGGGCATATTATTAAAGCAAGCGAGCATCGTGCCTTTCATCCGAATAGTGAAGCACATCAACATTTTATAAAGAAACAGCTGTCCCTCATTAATGACATTCAAAAAGAAGTGGACTTAGATTTTGCTAAAGAGATGGAAATCTTTCAAAAACAATTGATTGAGTGATTGAGTGATTGAGTGATTGAGTGATTGAGTGATTGAGTGATTGAGTTTAAATTAATCTTTTCACGGTCGATTGTCCATCAATTTTTCCAGCAGCATTCAA
>CAYXQH010000266.1:0-7968 GCA_964467425.1 uncultured Saprospiraceae bacterium | reverse complement strand
CAAGTTCGATCTTGTTCTTTTCCTGTAAAATATGCGGAAGGTAAAAATATTACAACGATAGAAGGTTTGTCGAAAGATGGTCAGTTACATCCGGTGCAACAAGCCTGGAAAGAAGAGGTGGTTCCACAATGTGGTTATTGTCAGCCAGGTTTTATGATGGCGACTGCAGCCATGTTAAATAAAATACCTAATCCGACCGATGAAGATATAGATAATAACATCATCAATGTTTGTCGTTGCGCAACCTATTACAGAATGCGAAAAGCGATTCATAAAGCTGCTAAATTGAATGCGCAAGATTCCTAACAATTAAACCAATCGAAATGTCAAATAATAAAGAAAATAAAAAAGTAAGAAAGAAAGGGGTGCGAAGAAGGAAGTTTTTAAAGTACTCTGGAGTTGGGATTGGCTTAATGCTAGGCGGGGTATGGTTGGGTAGAAATCCTTTGCGAAGAAAAGTATTTGAGATGGGTGAGACGATGGTTTTACCTTATCAGGGAGATACTTCTAATCCTCTACTTTGGATGCAAATAACGCCTGAAAATAATATCATACTTCACAGTTCCAAAGTAGAAATGGGGCAAGGGACATTTACTTCATTGGCGCAGTTGGCAGCAGAAGAATTAGAGGTAGACATCAATAAAATTAAAGTGGTTCATGCAGAAACCGGTTCCGGTAATATAGATGGAATGAGTACTGGGGGGAGTATGTCCGTTGCTGGTCTTTGGCAACCGCTTCGGGAAATGGCTGCGACCTTAAGAGAGATGCTAAAAGCCAAAGCTGCCGAAAAATTAAGTGTAGCTGTAGGGGCATTGACTTTAGTGGATGGTGTATTCTCAGCGAATGGAAAGTCTATGACATTCGGCGAAGTAGTTGCGGGCGTAGAAGATTGGGATATTCCCGATGTGCCTAAATTAAAAGATAGGTCTGAATTTAAATATATAGGAAAACCAATTCAGCGTGTAGACGTCCATGATAAAGTGATTGGTACTCCTATGTTTGGTATTGATGCATCGTATCCAGATATGTTACATGCTTCGGTTGTACGATCGAGGTTAATAGATGCTGTAATGTCAAATTACGATACTTCCGAAGCTGAAAAAATGCCAGGAGTAGTCAAGGTTGTGAAAGAAAACGATTTCATAGGTGTTGTTGCTAAAACCCATGTGGAGGCGGATAATGCGCGAAGAAAAATAAAATTCGATTATACACCGAATAAAAAGTGGAACCTGGCTGATGTAAAAGAACAGGTAACGGTCGGGAACGGTAAGAAAACGATCATTCAGAAAGATGGAAAACCTGTAGAAGATATTAGTGGAGAAGGAGAAATCTTTACCATGGAATTTCGATCTCCAATAGGGGCGCATGCGCAGTTAGAACCAAATGGTGCTGTTGCCAATTATAAAGATGGAAAAGTAGAGGTAAAAATATCTACACAAGTGCCTAAAATAACAAGAGATGAAGTTGCTAAAGCATTAGGGCTGGGAAATGAGGATGTCAATATAATTCCAACTTTTTTAGGAGGAGGTTTTGGAGGAAGGCTGCATACGCCTAATGCGGTTCAAGCTGCATTAATGTCAAAGGCTGTTGGGAAACCTGTAAAATCTTTTTTTGATAGAAAGCAGGAATTTCAAAATGATACCTTCCGGCCACCGACACATCATGTGATGAAGGCTAAGCTTAGTGATGATGGCAAGAAAATTCTAGGCTTAGAGCATCAGTTTGCTAGTGGGGATACCTTTTTTAATTCTGCATTAGATCCAGGGATAGCGACAGCTCTTAGAGCAGATTTTGGTTCTATCAGGGGTGGAGCAATTATCTATGATGCAGTACCGCATCGGTCTACCTATTATCATGTAAGTCTACCATTCGCTACAAGTTTTTGGAGAAGCCTTGGTTTGCTCGCTAATGCTTTTGCCATAGAAAGCTTTATGGATGAATTAGCGCTTAAGACCGGTAAAGACCCAGTACAAATGCGATTGGATTCTATTGGAGATGAGAATCCTTTTAATGTTCGGGCGAAAAAAGTAATCGAAGCTTGCGCAAAGAAAGCGGGATATAATGATAAGCCGATCGGAGGAAGAGCGATGGGCTTTGCCGCTTGTATTGATGGAGGTTCTCCTTGCGCACAAGTTGTAGAAGTTTCCATTGAAAATAATAGGATTAAAGTTCATAAAGTAACTGTTGCTTTTGATTGCGGTGTTGCTGTAAATCCGGATCAGGTAAAAGCACAAGTAGAAGGTTGTGTTTGTATGGGCATAAGTGCTGCTATGTTTGAAAAAATGGACCTTAAAGATAATAAGCTGTATCCTATAAATTATGGCTCTTATGATATGGCATTAATGAAAGATTCTCCCAAAGAAATTGAAATAGTGCTTTTAGAAGGAGTAGATTATCCCGGACCAGTAGGGGAGCCACCTTTAGGACCAATTGGTGCAGCAATTGGAAATGCGGTTAGAAGGTTAACTGGAAAACGCTTAACAGAATTGCCGTTGAGTTTAGCTTAAGTGATTTTTCAATAAGATTAAAACTTCTTTTGTTTGCACAAACAAAAGAAGTTTTGTTATTTAGGTGCAAATAATTTTATAAAAATGCTCGTAACAAAAGGAATTAGTGTTATCAATTTAATTAAGTGGACTGGTCCTCATATTTTATGGTTGTTAGCTTTTATGGGAGGCGTTGCTGCACTTTACCATTTTGAATTATTGAATATCGGGATTCCATGGCTCCCTTTATCAGTTATTGGTACGGCCGTTGCATTTTATGTAGGCTTTAAAAATAATCAAGCTTATGATCGAATGTGGGAAGCTCGTAAAATTTGGGGAGGTATTATCAATGATAGCCGTTCCTGGGGGATGATGGTAGATGGTTTTATTTCCAATCACTTTGCAGATAAAAAAGTTTCAGAGAATGAAATATACACTATTAAAAAGCGATTAATGTATCGACACATCGCCTGGCTGTATGCACATCGAAGCCAATTATTAATACCCACCCCATGGGAACATGCCAGCCAAGGGGGGCATACTGGAAGAACAGCAAAATACTATCAAAAAAAATTCGGAGTCGGATTATTAGGGGATGAAATTACTCAGACGGAACTAAAATTGTTTTTACCAGAAGAAGAACATGACCGATTGATCAATTATAAAAATACAGCCACTCAAATTATTAATGAGCAATCCAGAGATATACAGGCACTTCGAGAACAAGATCTTATTGACGATTTTCGCCACATGGAATTAGCTACGCTACTAAAAACCTTTTATACCTTACAAGGTAAAAATGAACGAATTAAAAAATTTCCACTTCCTCGTCAATACGCCAATATGAGTCGCTACTTTGTTGGCATTTTCATTATCCTTCTTCCTTTTAGCATGATTCCCGAATTAATGAAGCTAGGTGAATGGGGTTTATGGATGGCTATCCCGATTTCTGCATTAATCGGGTGGGTTTATGTTATGATGGAAGTAATAGGAGACTATTCAGAAAATCCATTCCAGGGAATGGCCAATGATATACCTATGTTTTCCTTATGTCGGGTCATTGAGATTGATTTACGGGAGATGTTGAAGGAAACAGATTTACCTCCGGCTGTTCAAGCTAAAAATGGGGTGCTAATGTAGTTTTTCTATTGGGTTTACTTTTTTAAATAAATCACTTACTACATATTGTAAAGAGTCAGGAGTGACGGCATGAAAATATTCAAGCAAGTCATCACTTGTGGCATAACGATCGACTTGGCTTTTTTTCAATCCATCTCGACTATTCCAATCTTTTAAAAAATGTCGTAGGGCAAGATTTACTTTTTCCTCTCCAATGTATTTTTGAAAGGTATAAAAATTAATGCCCCCTTTTTCATAATAAACATAATTTTGATCTCCTACTGAATCTAAAGGGGGTTCTTCATTCGAATCCTTTTTCCTTTTAAGTTCATAATTTTCTAATTCCATTGATAAAAATTGTTGGATCTTTTCATCAGAATATTTTTGCTGCATAATCATTAATGCGGAGTACTGTGCAAGAGATTCTAAAATCATATTTTGTCCTTGAACATTTGCTGCTTCAAGTTGCATTCCCCACCAGTGATGTGCCGTTTCATGTGCAGTAATATAAAATGCCATATCAACCTCTTTTTCATCATTAATATTTAGCATAAAACCAATTCCTTCAGAAAAAGGGATGGTGCCGGGAAAAGATTGAGCAAACTCAGTGTATCTAGGGAATTCTATGATGCGTAGCTGTTGATATTGATAAGGACTAAAGTTAGAACTGCAGTAGGATAAGGAAGCCTTCATAGACTCCATCATTCTTTTTAAATTATATTCATGACTGCTGTGATAATAAATCTCTAAGTCTACATCTTGAACTTTAGTCGTATCTGTCCATGTTCCTTTTAAGGTTTCATACTCCCCTGAAAGGATGGCGTAGAAATTTATAATAGGTGCCTCCATTTTATAATGGAAAAAGGAACGATTGTTTTCAGTCCAGTTCTTCATCAAGGTGCCTGGAGCGATAGCTGTTTGGTCTTTTGTCGTACTGATGATTGCTTCAAAATTGATAAGGCCATTATCTCCACCCGTGCGACTTCTGACTAATTCGAGGAGGTTGTCTTTTTTAGCAACAGTCGCTTGAAGAGGCATTGCAAAATTTTCTCTGGTTCGCGCATCTTGAAGCTCATACTTTTTATTATATCCTAGTGTTGGGAAAACGTTTTGATTTAAAAATGTTCCGTTTTGAAAAACGCCAGCAGTCGAGGTTTCTTCTTCAAAACCTACTGTTGTATAGGATTGCTCAAAACTCATTTTCATAGTGTCTCCTTTTAATAATGGTGCGGCCAAAGTATAGATGTAATAACCAAAGGCCTCATACTCTTTGTTTAAACGTACAGTATGGTCGAATTCCAAAACCTCCAACTTTATATGATTGTCTAATCGCTTCTGCACATGAATTTCTGAAATTGGTGTTGAGGAAGTATTGGTAAGTAAGTGATATCCTTTTGCAATGTATTCTTTTTTCGTTGGGTATAAATCTATTTTAAGGTAGACTTCAGTAATGGTAGGTTGAGGTTTAGACTTGTATTTTTTAAGCTGTTTTTCATAATTCATTCTAAAAGTTTCTTTCCGATCTGTATTCCAATAATCGTTTCTAATATTTGTATTATAAAAAATAAAAACGCCAAGGAAAATGAAACAGGCAAACCCAGCACTGATGATATATTTTAAAGGCTCGGTAAATCTTTTACGACTTAAAGTCCATCTCTTTCGAAAAGGAATGTCTATTCCTCGGCTTATAAAAGTTGAAGCAATGGCTAGTAAAATCATACTAAAGATTAGCCAATAGATTTTTATCATCAGGTATGGAGCAACTTCCTGTTCATAACCATTCATGTCAGAATAAATACCCAGAGTGCTTCCGCCAAATGCTAATAAATCATGTTGAAACCCGGCAGCTTGAAATAAGATAACGCCAAATGCAAAAAACAATGTTAGTACAAACCCAATCAACTTGTTATTGGCTAAAATCTGTAAACAGAAAGAGATTAATGTGTAGAGGAGTAAAAAAGGAAAGACTTCTAAGAAAAAACCACTAAAATAAACAGGGAAGTCAAATTCATAAAATCCCTGGATCGTTTGAAAGCAAATTCCAAATACAATTAGCACGCCTATTAATACAATATAAATTAAAACCAGTCCCAAATATTTTGAAAGTATATTGGTCAAATTAGAAATGGGCGTAGCATCAAAAATGAAATTAAACTTCGCCTCTTTTTCTTTCCAAATGATTTCACCGGAATAAAAGATGAGAATAACGACGAAGAAAAAAAGGGACAACTCTTGTAGTTCTTCGACAATAAAATAAGTTTTAGGATAGCTATCTACACCGTGTATAGTGCCAAGGTTTATGGAATTAATAATGATGATAATCGCCTCGCAAAATACAATAGCTAAAAAAGAAGTTTGTTTACTTATCGAAAGAAAGTGAAACCATGCTAGTTGTAATAATTGCGTGAACTGATTACGCCAATTGTATTGGAATACAACCCTTGGTATTGGTGTTTCGATACTGTGAATTGCTTGTGCTATTTTGGGGTGTTTTTCTTTTTTTCTAGTCTTGGATTTTATTTCCGTAAACTGGAATCTTTGATATCCCAACCATAAAATAATAATACCGAAAAGCGACCAAAATAGTTTATTGTAGAATAACAATCCTGTAACTGGAACCAGTTGAGTGTTGTGTTCGTCAGAGGCACGTGATGAAACAATGTCTGTCAAGGTGGTCAAAGAAAAGGGATCCAAAATAGCTTGCAAGAATTCGTTGGTGATTGATTTTGTCAATAAAAAACAGACAAAAAGAATAATGGCTTGCGTGTATATTACCATCATGTTCTTTGTCAATGCTCCTGTAGTGAAAAACAAGGCAGCACCAAAAAATAAAATAGGGAATACGATGACGAAAAAACAATGGAGGTGCGTCATTATACTGAAAGGCATTAAATCATCAGGGTGTCGCCAAGGCATAAATTCTCCTCCAATACTACCTAATAATAATCCACTGAAAATGAAAAGTAAAATGGTAAATGAACCTAGAAATCGGCCTAGCAAATAATCTCTTTTTCTTATGGGGTTTACAAATAGGAGACTTTGTACGTCATATTGAAAATCTCTCAAAATAGGAACGCCCATGATGAGGGAGGCTACAATCATGAAAATTCCTGTTAACGCAGCCATTGTCTTTGCAATGATTATTGGAGCATTTTTTTTGACGGCTCCGATTTCCACACCTTGGAAGACGAAATCAACGCCAATTAAAGCAAAAAGAAAAAGTAAAACAAAAAACAAATAGGTCTCCGGTCGTTTAGCTCGATATTTGATCTCGAATAGAAATATTTCGTACAGCACTATAGATTAAATTTTATGTTTGATGGAATGGAATTGAGAAAAATAAACATCCTCTAAACTGGTCTCAACTAATTTAAAATCAGTCCCGGGATTAGTCTCGCTCAGGATGTGAATAACCGGTCGCCCAAGAAATAATTTATTGGATATAACATTGTATTCCTGCTGGTATGAGTTTAATTCAGATTTATGAATCGTCTTTTGATAGATTTGCCCTTCTAGCTCTTTCATTAATGCTAGAGGGTTTCCAGTGACTAATAATTTGCCTTGATTGATGATTGCCATCTGCGTACATATTTCTTTGATGTCATCTACAATGTGCGAGGAAAGGATGACGACTGTGTGTTCACTAAGTTCACTTAAGATATTATAAAAGCGATTTCTTTCGGCTGGGTCTAAACCTGCGGTGGGTTCGTCAACGAGAAGGAGTTTTGGGTTAGTGAGTAAAGCCTGCGCAATTCCAAAACGCTGTTTCATTCCTCCTGAAAATCCACCAAGTTTTTGCTTTCTGACGGGGTAGAGATTCGTTTTATGTAAAAGGGCTTTTACGATCTCCTGTCTGCTATCTTTTTTGTTTAAACCTTTCAATACAGCAAGGTGATTTAATAAAGCTTCTGCAGATATTTTTGGGTAAAGCCCAAACTGTTGAGGCAGGTAACCCAAAGTCTTTCGTATTTCATTTTTGTTGCGAAGAATATCGAATTGACCAAATTGAAGAGATCCTTGATCTGGTTCTTGTAGCGTAGCAATAATTCTCATCAAGGTGGATTTTCCCGCTCCATTTGGACCAAGTAAACCAAACATTCCCTGTGGAATATCTAAGGTGATGTTATCCAGGGCTTTTACGCCGTTAGCGTAGGTTTTTGATAAATTCGATATTTTTAGATGATTCATACTCGTCCTATTTGAAAGCAAAACTATATGCCAAGGTGAAAGATGTCAAACTATAGTGCTGAACGGATATATTTTAGTGGTACAAGCAAGTGTAATTCGTCCAAAGTGATTTTGTCCCTGTTTTTAAGATGTTGAACCCTTTTGAAGAGTTGTTTGTCAACAAATTTGTTTTGCT
>CAYXQH010000265.1:0-7970 GCA_964467425.1 uncultured Saprospiraceae bacterium | reverse complement strand
AGAGTTAGGGATAGTCTATAATACTATAAAAAATTATGATGGAGCAATTAAGCACTTAGATTACGCCAAAGAAGTTTTAAAAAAATCAACTTCATCTAGAAAGGAGCCACTTCATGACATTGAATATAATTTAGCAGAAGCTTACTTCGGTAGAGGTGAATTCAAAAAAGGATATTCCTATCTAAAGTCTGCTAAAAAAAACATGCAAGAAGCACAGCAAATTAAAAACTCGGAAAGAGTTGAAGAAATCGAGGCTAAATACCAAACCGAAAAAAAAGAACAAGAAATTACGCTCTTAAAATCTCAGAACCAATTAGTAGAGCAACAAAAAACCAACCAACGCTATATATTTTTAGGAAGTATTGCGATAACATCTCTCGTAGGATTATTCTTTTTCTTTTTATACCGAACCCGACAAAAAACAACGAAAAAATTAAAAGAGCTGGATAAGGCGAAGTCAAATTTCTTTGCCAATATTTCGCATGAGTTCCGTACACCATTAACGATGATTTCTGGCCCCTTACAAAGTCAACTGCAAAAAGAAGATTTAAAGGAAGAAGATAAATCAACTTTTAAAATGATGTATAGAAACTCTACTAGATTACTTGCACTGGTAGATCAACTACTTGATATTTCAAAAATTGAAGCTGGTCGTTTAAAATTATCTGTTGCTAAAAACAACTTACTTCCCTTTATTGGCACCTTAGCAGATGGGTTTACATTTAAAGCGAAGCAAAAAAAAATAGATTACACCGTACAGAATAAGTCAAGTGAAATGGAAACCTATTTTGATGCTGATATGCTGGAAAAAATAGTGGTAAACCTTATTTCAAATGCTATAAAATATACACCAGAAGATGGCGCTATTGTTTGTGCTGCTGCTATTGAAAAAGAGGCATTACATTTTACTATAAAAAATACAGGAACAACATTATCAAAAGAAGAAATCAAAAATATTTTTGAACGTTTTTATCAAATTAATGAGAATGCTCAAGGAGCCGGAATTGGCTTAGCATTAGTAAGGGAACTAGTCGTTTTGCACAAAGGCTATATCGAAGTTGAAAGTACAGCAAATGAATGGACAACCTTTAAAGTCGTTATTCCTGTGAACAAAGATAGTTTTACAAAAAAGGAATTTGCCCCTCTAAATAAAAGCTTAGAAATTCATTCGAATAAAGCGATTGTCGATGGTCTGGACATAAATAATTTTGATAGAAAAGAAGACACGGATGTTTTATTAGTGGTAGATGATAATGCAGATATAAGAACCTATGTCAGTAGCTTATTTAAAAATACCTATACAGTTTTAGAAGCTAAAAATGGGCAGGAAGGAATCGACATAGCTATTGAACAAATACCGAATATCATCATTAGTGATATTATGATGCCTATTAAAAATGGCATTCAATTATGCAATAAGCTAAAGACAGATGAGCGGACCAGTCATGTGCCCATTATTTTATTAACCGCTAAGGCTGGAGAAGAAAATGAAATCGAAGGAATTAAAACAGGAGCAGATGACTATGTGACCAAACCTTTTAGTGAAAAACGATTAAAGATTAGAGTAGAAAAATTAATAGAAAATAGAAAAAAACTGCAGCTTAGATATAGCCAGGAAGTTATCTTAAAACCTAAAGACATTGCGATAAGCTCCATTGAAGAACAATTTTTAAATCGCTTACAAAAAGTATTGGACCATAAACTTACCGACTCTTCCTTTAATGTCCAGGATTTCAGTAAATCAATCGGCATGAGCCGCATGCAACTGCATAGAAAACTAAAAGCCCTGACTGGCTTATCTGCCTCCGAATTTATCCGTTCTGAACGTTTAAAGTTAGCAGCTCAATTATTGAAAAAATCCGATATTAACGTATCACAAGCAGGTTATAAGGTCGGTTTTAATGATCATGCCTATTTTAGCAAATGCTTTAAAGACAAATATCATTGCACACCGACAGAATACGCTCAGGCTTCACAAAACGATAAATAACCTTCTTTCATCCTCACTTTTCGCTCCCTTTTCTCATCATGTTACAATGTTTATAGCTTCTGTTACACCTGTTATAGCGGTTTATTGGCATCTAGGCTAATTTTGTTAGAACATTCTAGAAAGTCATAGTTATAACAGATTTCATAGAATTGATACCTCATAATATCAAAATCATTGTAAAACAATATACCATGAAACAAACAGTAGCAATACTTCTATTCAGCCTATTAATGGCATGCAATACCGATTCAAAAAAAGAAGAACCCCAGGTCCAGGATTCACCCCCCAAAACCAAAGTTGTAAATCAATCCATTAAGCAAGAAAAGATCAAGCCTATAGAGTCTGGCGATTACAGCTCATTACTGAATAACTATAGCTGCGATATGGATATTCCGGAAGTAGCTCAGGTGTTAGAAGTTTCTGAATCAGATATCATCATTCCAGATTATGCTTTCCCTAACAAGTGTAATTTCAACCTAAAAGGTTTCGGCATCGATTCAGGGAAGAATCATTCAAAATTGCAGTGGGGCTCCTACCCTAGTTCTAAGCAACAAATCAAAACGGAAATAAATACCTATTTGAAAAACAAAGACGAATATGCCGCAAGACCTAAGGTATATCAATACATGAGTATAGCCCTCGCTGATACGGGCGACTGTTACATTGCACATCAGCCAGCGCATGGTAGAGTGATCATTTATAACGAAAATTATGGCTCTACTTTTATGCTTCACTATGGTCGAAAAGGAGCATTTAAAAGAACGCAGGAACAACATGATGAGTTGAAAGCAAAAATGACCACCCTGGCTAATTATTTATTAAGAAAACATAGAAAATAAGATGATAATTAGAACAATTTTAATCCTGACATTTCTAGTGTTTAACCATTTGGGTACTGCACAGCTGATCGACCTCTTTGGAAAAGTGGAAACACATGAAATCAAAATGAATAAAAAAAAGGATGGCACCTATGTTGGAGCCATGGAATGGACCACTGGTGGTATAGATTCACTACAACGATTTGTGATAAACGGTTTGGATGTCAAAGCACCGGTTATGGTAAGAATTATATCTCAAGCTCCTGACCATAACATTGATCTGAGTTTTCATAAAAAAAACTGGGATAAGATCGAGTCGAAAATTTCAACAAATGGAGAAAAATTTGTCGATAAAATATTTAGAACAATGAATACCGCAGGGCTTGGAGTACGTTCCGAGGTAGCAGGTATCCCCTATTTGATTACCGTCAAAGTAGGCTTACAATTTCCTTCAACCAAACCCTTGATTCGTCTAACAGATGACAAGGAAGAGTACAACAGGCATTTAATGAAACTAGGCATTAATCACAGCATAATTACAGATAGTAATTCTTCCACTTCCAACTCCCCTACTCCAACAAGCAATAGTTCAGAAAACAATACTTTGATGTATGTCATTATTGGCTTGCTAGGTTTCATTGCATTAATACTGCTCGCTTTTTTATTAAAAAAGAAAAGTTCAAAAACTACGGCTATGCTTATTATAGCTTTTTGTTCTATTCAGTTTGGTATTGCACAACCCCAATCAGTGCCCGTTCCAGGTCAAGGAGAATCACCCGTATTCTATCGATATCAAACTCAGAATGTAGCTAATCAAACTCCAGTTAAAGATCAGCCTGGAGCTACTGGCCCAGATAAAAGTGGTAGAACTTATACGCCTGTCCGCATAGAACTCGGTGCGGGAACTAAAGAAATAACAGGAAAGGATGCTGAAGAAATTAATAGAAGGATGCGAGAAAGAGACGATCAATTTGATCAAGATTACAGAGAGAATATGCCTGGACAGGGAACCCGGGGAGATCAAAGAGTATTACCTGCTGATCGAAACAACGCAGAATTGAATCAATTAAGAAGACAAGTCCGGGAGCTACAACGTCAGGTTGATTTACTTTCGCAAGAAGATGAAGCGTTTGAAGAAGAAGAATTTGATGATGGTGGTGGTGGTGAGATTCTACTTTACTGTGAAGATCTTCGAGCCTGTAAAACTTGTGTAACTGAAGCCTTTAAAAAGTTCAATGAGCATCACGCTTATTTTGAGTTTTTACAGAAGTTTTATTTGAAAAAAGTAAATGATTTAAATGATTGGATTGAATATGGAAATACATTGTCTTCTCTTCCAGGCGGCGGCGGAATGGCATGGGGCCCGATTCTATTACACAAAGTAAAACCAGCCATGGAGGAATTGAAAAAAGCATACAACAAAAAATTTGATGAATATATTGAATCAATGGAGGCTGACCTTGAATCCATCAGCGCATGCTACGATGGTGAAAATGGAAGGTTTAGGAGTAGAGAAGGATATGAAGCTCAAATGTTCTCTGTAATAAACGCTTTAAAAGCTTCTAGAATTCATAAATAAAAAAAGCTATGAAAAAATGGACTCTTCTTTTATTAACGATAACTATACTACATTCTTGCACTGAAAATTCGGAGCAAGATAGGACTACAAAAATCGATACAGAAACAGGCAACATTGCAAAACAAGAGCAAACAAATGTATCCGTAAATGATTTGGAGTTGTCCATGAAAACAATTGGGGATGCGCTAAATGCAAGTGACGGAAACCAGGAAAACGCTTCTCCAGAGAAAGCCGCTCTTGAAAAGCTGTTAGAGATGAGCGGAGCAGAAAAGACAGGTGGCAATGGTTCGCTTGAAAATATGTTTTCAACGAGCGCTTTGCTAGATATGCTGGAAGCAAGCGGCGCTTCACGGGAAGAAATGGAAAAACTCATTAGTAACCCTGATAGTCTTAAGATTCTTGCACAAGAGGCCAGAAAAAAGAGAGCAGCAGCTAAACAACAAAAACCTGCGCCAAAAAAGAAAATATCTAAAGAACAGTTGACATCCAAAAATACGCCTACTGGTATTTCTATACAAGAAGCAATTCTTATAGTACAAGCGGAATCAGGACCAGAAGCTACTGTAGAAAAATTAAAGAAGATAGATTCATTAGCCGGCACAAACGTTATGGAACAACTAGACTTAAATCAGGCTGGTTATGTCCTCTCAGATGTTAAAAGAGAAAATGAACCTAAGGCAAGCCTCGAAGAAGAGAAAGAAATGGACGCACTAAGAAAACTTACAAGGCAATTACACAGCGACAAGGAAGCGGAAAAAATACACGCCGATCTTGAAAAGTTAGAACAAGACATCGCTTCCGGAGCAGTAAAAGTCAGTCCGGAATATAAAAGAACTATATCACGCCAGAAAAATAGAGCTAGAATCTTCCGTAATGATTTTAATAAGAAAGCGAAAGTAGCAAAAAACAAATTCAAGAAGCTAAACCCTGATCTGTATTTTGGAGACGAGGTCGGCGCAACCTATGTAGGACACGCTAGAAAAGCAGTCTATCTTCCTTTGGGAAAACTATCTTTTGTCGACAAGGTGGTCAAAGCCAAACATCCTAAATTATTAACCCAAAAAGTAAACAACGTACTTGGAGAACCAGATGTCATTATGGGATATATCCCCGAAGATATTACGGGCATACACAGCCTTGGTCTTGGAGGTGAATTAACGGCTCAATTTATTGATAATGCATTGACCAATGTTAATGGACCGGATCTGTATATTTTTGAAATAGGTCAGATAGAACCAACTGATTTAGAAATATCGAAAGATGGCAAAAATTGGATTAAGGTAGGTAAGATCGATGGAGGCGTTGCGGAGGTTGATATTGCTCCTTTCGTTAAGCAAGGGGAAATGTTCTACTATGTACGTTTAAAAGATCTAGAGACCTATAGCGGTATACCAGGAGCAGATGTCGATGCTATTGCAGCAATTGGTGCCGCGATGCGTTTAAACCTGGATAGCAAAGTGCTGTTCGATTCTGGCAAATCAGTGCTTAAACCAACAGGAATTGAAGCCATTAAAAAATTAGCCAATAGCATTAAAGTATTAAAAAGTGGAACGGTCATCGTAGAGGGGCATACCGATGATGTTGGAAGTAAAGAGACCAATCAAAAACTCTCCTTAGCCAGAGCTAAAAGTGTCTCGGCAGAATTAAAAAAGCTAATTCCTTCCAGTACCTTTAAATGGCGAGAAAAAGGTTTGGGAGAATCCAAACCATTAGTAGAAAATGATTCGGACAGCAATCGATCTAAAAACAGAAGAGTCGAAATATTAGTTTTGCCGAACTAATTCTCTTTCATCAAATCTATAAAATGATTTTCCATTAAAACCATAAACCGTTCCTTCTCCTAAGCTAAACCAAAGTTGGTTATTTCTATCCTTGAAAATTGTTTTAGAAATACCAAAAGCAGAAGAATCGACATCCGTGAAGTGCGTCAGTTTTCCACCCCGCCCGCCAGAGTCATTCGGGCTGGCGTCATATTTCCAAATCCCATTCCCGAAAGTACCAAACCACAGGTCTCCGTTTTCAGCTTGCTCAATAGCCTGAAACCCAGTTCCGAATGCTTCTACTATTAGGTTATCATTATTCTTTAAACTGTATTCTTCTATAAAGTTGGTCAATGTATCATCTTCAAGATACATTAGCCCAAAGCGATTGTTCGTAATCCATACTCTTCCGGTTTTATCTTGAAATACACTTCGGCAAACACCAATTTCGCTCTCTTTATTAATCCGAGAAAGTGATTTTCCATTATAGCGAAATGTTCCGTTATCCATTGTTCCAAACCAAATACTCCCCTCCTGATCTTTATAGACTTCAGAAATACCATCTCTTTTTAAATGATATGGAGAAGGGAAAGTCAGGAATTCTAATTTCTTCCCATCATATCGATATAGGCTTAATCCATTCACATTGCCAAACCATAAATCATCCATTTCTTTTTCCCATTCTAAGTCTGACTTATTGGTTGATAAAACACTTTTTTCATCAGGTTGTACAGCAGTAAAAGTTTGACCATTAAATTTACAGATATTATCGTGCGTTTTTATCCAGATAATTCCATTTTGATCTTCTTGTATTGAACCAACTTGGTTTCCACCATTTATAACTTTAGTCTTAGACCAATCTAGACCAGGAGCAAACTCTCGGTCCGTTCCACTTGGTAAACCATGGTTAGCTGTAAAATACGTGAATTGTTTTCCGTCATACCGACAAAGGCCATCACCATGAGAACCAAACCAAAAATTTCCTTTGCTGTCTTCAAAAATAGAAGTAACCATAACACTAAACTGTAAAACCGAATCTACTCTTGGAATATAAGGTAAAGATTCAGGGTGTTTGAGTGGATCTTCAATTGCGGTTGATCCTGATTCGGCACTACTGGTTTCTGATAATTGACCGCCACAAGATGAAAGAAAAATCAAGCAAAAGGTAAAAAGATAAATAGTTGGATTTAGGAAAACATGCATCATCTGTATTTTCAATTTTGAGTACTATTAAGTGTTTAACATAACCAATCTAATTCAATCTCCATAATGTTACAACATTTTGTAAACCAATAACAGCTCAATAACAAGTCACCACATTAGAAAAAGGATATAGAACAAGATACTCTACACTTAAATCTATTTATGAAATTAATTATAAATAATTCCAAAGAAGAATTAACTTTTGGGGAAACATTTGCAATTAAAACAAGTAAAATTTCATTTAAGACTACAGAGGCAGAAATTGAAACATTTTTAAAAAAGAAGTTTTTCATTTTATTTTTTATACTAAAAAAAATAATACTTTTGAGAGGAGTATTAAGACTATGTTTAAAATTCATTCTTGAATGCAAAAAAGACATAAAGACAGGAAAGCATATTTTAACGAACAGGGAATTACGACTAAAAAGTATGTAATACCTTATATAGAACAAGTTCTGCCAATAAAAAAGGGAACTAGAGTCCTGGAAATTGGTTGCGGCGAAGGTGGAAACCTACCTCCATTTATTGAATTGGAATGCGAAGTCATAGGCGTAGACCTTAATACGGGGCAATTAGAAAATGCAAAACTATTTATAAAAGAGAAATTTAATGCCGATAAA
>CAYXQH010000264.1:0-7973 GCA_964467425.1 uncultured Saprospiraceae bacterium | reverse complement strand
AAAGAAATTCGGGATTTATCTCATTTTCTTGACTCTCCTTTCTTTAATAAACGTAAAGAAGTCTCTACCCTATTCGGGTTTCTTTCCAACTGCCTTCAGCATAGAAAAATGGTTCCTGATAAAGAAACAGCCTTCCAACAAATCGCTGGAAAAGAAGTGGCTTATGACGATCAACAAATGCGCCTCTGGATGAGTTTTTTACTTAAAGCTATTGAAAAATACCTCGTCCACCGTACATTATTCGATGATGAAATTAATACAAAACTAAAACTAGTAGAAATTTATCGCGCGCGAAATCTAACCAAGTATCAAGAACGCAACTTAATTGAATTAAAAAAATCACAAGACAAAAGTCTTTATAATAATGCGAAGTACTATGCTGATGATTTTCAAATCCAATCCGAGCAATATCGATTATTATCATCAAAACGTCGGATGAGCGAATTGAATTTACAAAAAATGCTGGACAATCTTGACATTGCTTATCTATCGCAAAAATTAAGACAAGCTTGCTTGGCCATTGCGCATCAAACGGTCTATAAAACCAATTATGCTTTCGGACTTTTAGAACCGTTGACCACCTATATTGAAACCAAAAATCTAACAAAGGTTCCCGCCATTGCAATTTATTACTACATCTTCCAAACACTTACCCGACCAGAAGATTCAAGTCACTTTAAAAATTTTAAAAAAACGGTGGTTGAGCATGGAGAAAAATTCCCTCCGGAAGAACTTGGAGACATTTACATACTCGCCATCAACTTTTGCATTCGCAAATACAATGAAGGAGAGCAAGAGTTTTTACAAGATGAATTCGAACTTTATAAAAACGGAATGAAAAAAGATCTATTTATTAAAAATGGCATTCTTTCAAGATTCACCTATCGAAACATTGTAACGGTTGCTTTGGTTTTAAAAGAATTTTCCTGGGTCGAAAAATTTATTTTTAATTATAAAAACAAACTTGACAAAAATCACCAGGAGAGTATGTATAGCTTTAGCCTGGCACGCCTGGAATACAGTCGCAAAAATTTCAAAGAGGCTTTACAACTTTTACAAAAATCGTCTTATAAAGATTTGCTGTTAAACCTGGCAGCAAAAACCGTTATGCTTAAAATATTTTTTGAAGAGGATGAGTTTGATTTACTTGAATCTCATTTAGAAGCAATGCGCATTTTTATTCGTCGCAAAAAAATCATTGGTTATCATCAGGAAAATTATATAAAGCTAATTCAGTTTACCAAAAAATTAATCGATTGTAATCCTTATGATCGAAATGAAAAAACCAATCTAAAAACAGAGATTCAAAATACTAAATCCATTGCTGAGAAAGGATGGCTGTTGGAGCAGTGCGGTACGTTATAACCCCTCCTACGAATATCAAGCGAAAACTTAGCTTCAATGTTGTCAACTTAACATTGAGTGTTGCAAATGAATCTATCGAATATTGAACAAGGATTAATGAATTTGGATTAATCATTATTCGATATATAATTTCATCCTGGCAAGCTAACTTCTAAAAGTTCCAAATCTTTTGACCAGTCTGAAAAGTGATAGGTCACATTTGGAGGGATTACAAAAGCATCTCCTCTTTTTAAACTCTGTTCTTTCTGTCCTTCTACACGAAGCATCAATTCTCCTTCCATTAAAAAAGTGAACAAAATATCCGTATCATGATTTAAGGCTTGCTCTTCTTTAAAATCTAAATCAGGTTTTGCTACATGAACACAAGCTACACCTTTTGTTGCTTCATGGATTCCTGTATCCCGAAACGTAAAACCATTTATTTTCCAGGAATTCCAACTCGCTTTTTCTAAAAGATGATGACAAAATTTCTGCCCTTGAAAAGTTCGGTCAGGGCGAAAATCAGAAGTAGGCAATTCCATCTCGTGGTCAATCGTCGTCATATGCTCTGCTGGCACACCAATTTCAATCACTTCCAGATTATCGGAAGCTTCCAATACCCGATGTCGAATTTCAGGTGGTTGTGTCACACAATCTCCTGTCTTTAGTATAAACGGAGGTCCCTGATCTTCATAGACTAATTTCACCCAACCGCTATAGCAAAAAATCAACTGGAATCCGATTGTATGATAATGCACCATATCTGGAACAGGACCACCTTCAGGAATGCGAATATGAGAAGCGATAATACTACCTCCTAATCGATCTGGAATCAAATCCCGATACAACATCCCTGCTCTTCCAATTACCCAGGGATCATTATCTTGCAATCTACGAACTTCAAATCTATGCTGCGTAGGAGGAATATGATATTGATGATCTTTTTTACGAATTTGAATTTTAGTACCGTTTGGTGCGACCAACTCTGTTAATCCATTCGCTATTTTATTCGGCTGGTCGGAAAAAATGATAATTGTAGCAGGTTCAATATTCGCATTCTTATCTAAACGAATATGCATTTTAAAACCAGACAGCACAGCAACTGCGGGATCATCCGATGGAAATATCTGATCTAATCGAAATCCAAGTTTAGCAAAGAATTCCATATCCTTCGTTAAATCCTGACTTGGCAAAACGATCTGTGCCTGATTATCATTTTGAAAATGGTTGCTCATATTCGCAGCTTTTTATTTTCCTACAAATATAAAACCTTTTACTTGTATTTATCCGACCATAAACAAGCACATTCTCTAATAAGAAAAAGCTCCCGGAAATTAATCCGGAAGCTCTTGGGAATTATTTTTCGTTTTTTATTTTCTTAGCAAGGGATAAGAATCTGAGTCATAAAAACCGCTTGATTACTTGGTCCGACATTAGCAGCAACTACTCCTTCATTACCACAAAACTCCCATTGGCAATATACATATGCCTGAATCGCGGTCGAGAGCACATAAAGATCATATGTCCCCGGAGGAAGTGTTATGAGATCAGATTCACAATCCACAAGGTCTTGATAAGCACCCGTTGGACTTGAAAGGCGGTATATTATAGATCCTGGAGGCGGAGATTGAGAGACTACAGCACATGAGTAAAATCTACCAGTACCAAACATCATTGTATTTTCAAAACAAACTTCTGAATCGGCTTCAACACCGGATTCTCTTACTTCTTCTAAAACTAATTCTACAGAAGTAAAAGCAAAAGAAAAAAGCAACAATACTCCAAGACCAAAAAGTGAGAAAAATTTTTTCATAGCTAAACTTTTGAGGATGAAGAAATCGTTTTTTAATTCGTTTAAAACTAAAATAAATATTCGATTAATTCATTTCTACAAAAAAGCTCCCGAAAATTAATCCGGAAACTTTTGTACATAGTTTTATTTTTCTAACAAGGAATAACAAATGTTCCAACAAATACAGGAACAGTACTTGGACCAACATTCAATACATTACCTGATCCTTGCATTCCACAATATTGCCATCTGTAATATATATAAGCCTGAACATCTGTTGACCGTACATAAAGATCGTAAGATCCCGGAGCAAGATTAAAGTTATCCCAATCACAATCAACAACATCCTGGTAACCTCCATTCGCACCAGAAAATCGATAAACAATAGATCCCGGAGGTGGTATCTGAGCAGTTATAGCACAAGAGTAAAAATCGACTGCACCAAACATCATTTCTTTTTCAGCGCAAACTTCTGAAGCAACTTCGGTACACACCTCTGCTGTTTCTTCCACAACTATTTCAGCAGGTGTAAAAGCAAAGGAAAGCAACAATAATGAGGCGAAACCAAAAAGTGAGAAATACTTTTTCATAGTTAAATTTTTAGAGCGTTAAGAATTTGTTTTTAATTACATTCTTAATTCCTTTTAAATTAAAAAGGTAACGCTCCATCCATTTATTTTTTTCGATAAAAAAAGAAAATTGAAAGAAGTACAATAAAAGATAATGCTATGGCAGATTTAGCAACAGTACTAAAGCTCATCGTAGTCGATTCGATAGGCTGATAATTTCCAATTTGTACAAAGCCTGCCCAAAAGAACGGATGTTGTTCTGCTTTTTTAGCTTGCGATAAATAATCAAGTTTTGCTTGTTGAATTGCTTTACTCTTGGTGACTTGCTGATTTAGATTCGTATAAAAATGATCCATTACCTTTGAGGTAGCGCAATCATCTACTGACCACAAACTCATTACAATACTTGGGCACCCTGCATGGATAAACCCTCTTGCGAGACTCATCACACCTTCACCTTTCGCCAACTGACCTGCTCCTGTATCGCATGCACTTAAAACAACCAGATCACTATTCAACTGAAGATTATAGAGTTCATTATTGGAAATATAATCGTCGGTAAAATAGATTTTACTAAACTCCGGATTTTGATCATCCAGACAGGCATGTGTCGCCAAATGAAGAATTTGATATTGATCCGCCTGCTGAATGAACGATGATTTTGTGGCTTCAGGTCCTACTAACACATTTCCTTTAAACTGGCTCTTAATCGCTGCTACTTCTGTTTGATTGCAGTTTAGATTATATAAATTTTGCTCATCGCAAAGACGTTGAGCCGATTCCCGAGGATTGTCAAAAGAGGGCGCTACACCTAAAAAAACATTCGCCATTTTTTTCGACGGTATAGAAAAATTATCCCTAAACAAAGAAGCAGAATAACTATAACTAATCTCAAACTCTTCTAAGAGGTATTGCAAATGATTTGGAGAAAAAGATAATTGCTCAGAAGCAGGCAATTCTGTCAATAAAACTTCAAATGGCAATTGCCCCAAACGGTCATCCGCAACGATTACTAAATGATTAATCTTTTCGGGAATATTTTGCTCCAATATTTCCTGATAAACATAACATGCAGCGTTTACATAATTTTCGAAATTTTCTTCGTCATCATTTGAAGGAGGCTGACTAAGAAAGGTCCTGATTTCAGAAATTGAATGGAATAGTTTTTCCTCCCTTTTCACTATATCGACAAAGACATCTTGAGCGGTTAATGAAAAAACATAAATGTTTTTTTCTCCAACAAAGTATTCAATTACAGCCGTTTCAGAATTTTCCAACACGGACTGAATAAGATCAACATTTGGGATTGTTTTACTGTACTTTAATTGATAGTACTTCGGATATGCTTCTTCAAAATAATTAATTATTCCTTTGTAAGCTTCGTCAAGGTCGAAAAGTTGGTCGACCATGGTTTGTACATTTTTCGTTGCTCCCGAAATACTTAATTTTTCATTTATTTGTCGTTCATAAAAGGCAATTTTATTTTTTAAATCTTGTTCCTTTTGTAAAAGAGAATCCGGAATACCAGAAAAATATTTTGCTCTATTTTCATTAATAGATTCTAACAAGAGTGTTGCTTTATTTCCTTCACAAAAAACAAAAGCACGATTTAAATATTCCTTATCATTTGTAATTTCATGTAATTCAAGTGCCGTAGCTATTGCATTTTCATAGATTGACAAAACGCTGGTAGAAAGTTGTAGCAACGATTCTTCCTGCTGATAATCCAGCCTGATTTCATGGATCAACTGAACGGCTAGTTCATAAGTTTCATAGGCGGCTTCGATATTTTTTCGCCCGTTTTCTTTTTTGTACAAATCAAAAAACACCTTAGCTTTCCCTACTAAAGCTTCTAAAAAAATAAATCTTGAATAAATATTTTCTAATGGGGGGTGTTGAAAATAGTCCTCACTTAGGTTTTCTCTTGAAAGGATAGATAATGCCTTGTGATAATACGCCAGGGCATGGTCAAGGTCGCCTTTCAAATGCCGATTTTTGGCAAGCAATATTTCTTTCTCTGCAAAAGAATAATGTTTTTTATAGGCTTTATATTTATTGGCGTTTATATTTTTAGACTTCAAAAAGAAATCATGTGCTTTGTTATAATCTTTATTCTTCAAAGACAGTTTCCCTAATATTTCATAGGCTCGTTCCCTGTGATTAAAATAGTCACCTTTCGAAAGTTCAATCGATCGATCAACATAAAAACGGACACGATCTGCTTTGTTTTGCTTAAAATAAATTTCTGCCAGTTCAAAATTACTAATGATTTTTTGCTCATATTCAATTTCTCCAGGCTTTGGATTTTTATTGTTATAAAGTAGGCTTTTCCTAAAGTAGACTTTTGCAGAATCTAACTCCTCTTTTCTTAAAAAAACCTGACCGATCTTGTTGTAATTATTAATCCATAAAGAAGAGCTTAATTTCGTCTCCCCCTCTTTACCCATTGCGATCACTTTAAAAAAATACCGCAAGGCCTCATCATAATCACCAGTTCTCAAATACACTCCCCCTAAGTTTCCAAAGGTGACTGCTTTTGCTTCTCCAGAGCCAATTTCATTTTCTATCACTAAGGCCCGCTCTAAAAACTCAATAGATTTATAATGATCTCCAATTTGATTCAAAAAAACAGAATAATTACACATAGCATCGCTTAGCCCTTGACTATTTAACCCCAAATAAATCTCTGCTTCTTTTAGCGCTTTCTGAGTACACTCTTGATACTTAGCATAATTACCCATTGAATAATATGCCGTACATACTCTATTCAACATTTCAATATATTTATCCCAAGCTTCCACTTCTTTATAATCCTTCATAGCCTTCTTGGCATAAAGAATAGTGCTGTCCATATTTATATTAAAATATTTTTTGCATTCCACACGATACTGATCGCCTCTAGCTTCAATTATTTCATTATTTTGACTGACCAGCACAATAGGTACAAGTATAAGAAAAGAAAGAAATAAGCAGATTCGTTTTCTCATCTAAGTCGATTAACAATCTTTTATATCAAACACTAGATCCATCAATTTTATATTATAACTGATGAATCTAGTGCTTTTCAGTACATTGAATCTTATTTTAACTTTATTATTTTTCTAGTGATGACGCCATCATTGACTTTCAAACGGCAAAAGTATATGCCTTTTTGAATAGCATTAGTATTAAGTTCCAAATATTGATTTCCCTCATCTTGATGGGTTTGAATACTTCGAATTACAATTCCTTTAGCATCTATTAATTCTAAGCTTACCTCTGAATCATCTATCAGTGTATATTGAACAGTGACTAAATCATTAAATGGATTAGGTCGAATACTCGTTGTAGATTCTTCCGAGTTAACACCACGTTCACCACCACTTCCACAACCACCACATTCTCCACATGCTGTAAATTCATAAATTGGATCCGAGCCTCCATTACAAGTAATAGGAGGAGGAGAACAGGCATCACAAGTTTCTAAAAATACATCACAATAAAAAACCTCATCTGCTCCTGCAAAGTCATGAATAGGATATATAGATCCATTTAACTTTTGCAATTCAACAGTAATCTCTATTTCTGCATAATCATTTTCTTCACATCTAGCTGAAAGATCAAAATGCATAAAATCATCATATTCAAAAAGAGGGTATTTCACCCCATTAGCATTCTCATGATAGTTCCCTTTAAAGGTAAATGTATTGATGGGTCCGATTCTGTCGGTTTGTCCCAAACTGGAAGAATATTCATAATAAATATCAGGCACCCCAGAAGGAAGCGAATATTGAAGGCCTTTCACCGGATTAGATTCTAGATTTGTGGTACAAACTAATGCTGCTGCAGTCCCTCGACAATCATCACCAATTTCTAAATCAACAGCATCAATTGAACAAGAACCATTTCCTGATGCATTAAATGTAAAATTACAAATCTTGGTTGCAGTAGTAAAAAGTTCTGCTTTTGAATCAAGGCATTCTTCTTCGGAAAATTCAATCGGCGTAAAAAATATGAAAAGTAAAAAAACAGCGTTAAGAGAAAGTAAAACCTTCATAAGTCATTGTTTTAAGAATTAAAAATATTAACTTCACTTTCTCGAATTAGAAAAATGAGTAGCATGATCGGGCTTCAATTCTTTCATTCTACTCGAAGAACATCCTCCAGTTTCACTAGATTCTGGAGGATTTATTCGTTTTAAAGGCGATTAGAGTAATTTAAAATCTAAACAATAGTTTTCATTACCATATTATAAAAAGAAGAAAACCTGTATCTTCTTCCTAAGATAC